>NZ_JBITPF010000028.1:0-58573 GCF_050468025.1 Neobacillus sp. NRS-1170
CCTGGAATGGGTATGGGTGGTTTCCCTGGAATGGGTATGGGTGGTTTTCCTGGATTTGTATAGACAATTTCATCAGAATGGATATACCATACAATTTCCAATACATTGTTAAAGTTAATGGTTATTTTGCGATCAACTGGAGCTGTCGATTAGGCAGCTTTTTCTTATGCTAGTAACGGGGCAGGATAGCTTAAGAAAAATAATATATACCCAAACAAATATGGTAAAATGAGGATATGAATTCAGATGAATATTAAGGGAGGATGAGAAATGACAAAGAAGAAAAATGAAACGTTTGAATGGGTTAAATCAATATTGGGTGCTCTTGTTATAGCATTTATTATTCGCTCTTTTTTCTTTACCCCCATTGTTGTTGACGGTGAATCAATGAACCCCACTCTCCAGGACAAGGACCGTATGGTTGTAACCAAAATTGGGGAACCGAAAAGATTTGATATTGTTGTGTTTCACGCCCCAGACGGTAGGGATTACATAAAACGTGTAATAGGACTCCCAGGTGACAGTATTGAGTATAAAAATGATGTTTTATATATAAATGGGAAGGCATACAACGAACCTTATTTAGAAAAATATAAGAAAAGACTTAATGATGGAACTTTAACATACTCTTTCACTTTAAAGGAGACCGCTGTAGGTAGTGATACTGTCCCTAAAGATAGTTTGTTTGTAATGGGAGATAACAGAAGGCAAAGCAAAGACAGCCGTGATATTGGAGTGATACCAATGGAAAAGGTAATAGGGACAACAAATGTTGTTTATTATCCAATAAAAGAAATTAAAATCGTAAATAACTAATTGCTGTTTATGCATATTGTTGGAGTGGTCTCTTCTTCAAAACCATCGGGTGCGTTGATCCAGGAAGGGTTAACCACCTTTTTTGTTGAATTCCTTATTTAACAAATGGGGCAGCATTCCTGCATTAAAGCTAAGATTGTGAAAAAATGCACTTAAGCTAATGGGTGCAAGAGTTGAAGAAGAGGTTTAAAACGGATCATCATTTAAGTGGGCATGTAATGCAAATTATTTTGCATAATTCAAAATAAGGTAACTATCTTTCTAATCAATAAGAACTAACAGCCTAAAATTTTATTCCAATATCTTCTATGCGGATAGTATACTATTTTTATTAAGTATTTAATATTGATAGGAGTTGCAATGATTTGTTGGGAATGGAAAAAGCTGTTATTATTGGCGCAGGTATATCTGGAAAATTGGCTGCACGTGTACTCTCTGATCATTTCCAGGAGGTAATTATTTTAGAACGTGATTCAGAAACACATGGACCTTATCCGAGAAAAGGTGCACCACAAGGTGAGCATATCCATGCACTACTTTTTGCAGGAGCTAATGGTCTCGAAGAGCTGTTTCCTGGTATTACTGAGAGGTTTAACGTAAGTGGAGCTGTTAAAATCAATTCCACCCAAGACATTGCATGGTTTCACCATGGGGTTTGGAAACTCCGTTATGAAGGAGACTACACAACGATTCTTCAAACACGCCCGCATCTAGAATGGCATATCGAACAATATATAAAAAGTATCCCAAACGTATCAATCCAGTACATCCAAAACGTTCAAAACTTTTTATATAATGAAATAGAAAATCGGATTACTGGAGTCGAAATAATCAATGGCAGCGACTCCATAAGAACCATAAATGCGGACCTGATTGTAGATGCAAGCGGAGTAAGAAGTCTTTCCTCAAGATGGCTAAACAAACGAGATGTACATATTCCAGAGGAGAAAGTTAAAATTGACTTAAGTTATTATACAAAAACTCTTCAACTCCCTGACAACCAAAACAGGGACTGGTCTATTAAACTCGTATATCCAACCCCACCCTTTGAAAAAATCGGCGGAGGCATTTCGAAGGTAGAGGGAAATCGTTATTTAGTCACGTTTATGGGATATCATAACGAAATAAACGAAAAAGAAATACTGAAAAGTGACAACGGCTTTATCGAAATAGCTAAAAAATTGCCAAGACTGGACATCTATCAAGAACTAAAGGATGCCACTGCATTATCCAGCACCTCTACCTTCCGTGTACCAAATATCACTTGGAGAAGATTTGATAAGGTGAATAATATTCCAAACGGTCTTTTGATGATTGGGGATACGATATGCCGAATCGATCCTTTTTTTGGGCAAGGTATGAGTATTGCAATCTTAGAAGCGCTAGAATTAAAAAAATTGCTTGTGAACCAAAAGCACACAAATCAAAAAATGATTGAAACTTTTCATCAACAGGCTGTGAAAATCATTTCCCCTATTTGGAATATGGTAATTACAGAAGATTTTCGTTATCCGGACACTATTGGGAAAAAGCCCGCAGGTCTTTCTATTCAGCAATGGTATGCGAAAAAGATTTTTCTTTTATCATCTGAAAATAAAGAGATCTATAACTCTTTTATTAAGGTGATGCACCTTCTTCGCCCGACTACCACCCTGATGCATCCAAGAATTATAAAAAGTGTGCTGAAGAGGACATTTACAAATAATCGTTAGTATTTTCTCTCTAGTAATATGATTGATAAGGATGATTTTTAGATAAAAAGCTGCAGTTCAATTGTCTGTAGCTTTTTTTTACCAATAATGGTTTTTCCCGTTAAGAGCCTCACGATTTCCATATTTGATTGAAATTCTAAGTATGTTTATTTACTTCATGCGTTTGTATTGGTCGGGAATGAAAATAGTTTGTCAAAAGATAAATTGTGAAATTCTAGACTTAAACTATAGGGTGCAAGAGTTGAAGTTCCAGCTGCCATTTTTGGCGGCTTTCTTCTTGTGCTAACGGGGCAGATTAGTTTAAGTACATTTCTTCACAAAGTTATAAAAGCCGTTCATTCTAAAACAAATAACGCATTGAATCAATAGACTCGATGCCTTTGTTTTACAATTAATTATGACATTCGTCTTCAACAGGTTCTAACCAATCGATTTTCTCCTTGTATAAGTGCTAAGTGTACGAACCAACTGTCTTCTGTCGCCATCGCTGGTATTGATTTGAGTGGCTACTCATCTGGAAAATTGACAGCCACCACGAATCGGATAACTAAGCGAGGAACTAGTAGGCTACAGCATAGCTAATCTTAGCTGCTTTATATGGAATATGAAGTTCTAGAAATAAAAAGCTTAGAGAGTTTTTTGACAAGAAACGACTAGAAGGAAAACCTTCAAAATTTGCGATGGTGGCTTGTATTAACAAACTTCTCCACTGAATTTAGGCTATATTGAAAAGAAAAGAGAACTTCCTTGATATAGTTTAGAAAATATTTTTACCACATAAGGAAAAAACCTCCCACAAGGTATCTGGATGGTTATTGAGTATGCCTTAAAACTGTATGCATATAAAAATTTAATGTTTTATAGAAAGAAATTGACAACCTATTAGCTGGTTTAGTTTAACAAGCGCTTGGCTGCACCGTATTGAATTTCACAGTTAATAAAACAAGCCAATAAGAAGTCCCTGATATCTCATAAGAAAATAGTAGGGACTTCACTCTATTTATTATGGCTTCGATTCAACCATTTCTTCGTGGGCTTTTATTTCTAAATAAAATTTCGGTTTTTTTGGCGGCAATAATTCGAGAAACCGTTCTAATGGCATTTGGCAAGCTTCATATTTTTAATCACAAAACATATATAATAGTATTTTATCCTGTTTACATAAAACGTTAAGAAGCCTGGTAAATCAGTGGGTTATTAATTAAAGTGTCTTTAAAATTTTAAAAAATCGGGAGGAAGCACTTGGAGTACGACTATTTAGTTTGTCAACAACCAATTCAGACTGAATATTTTAAATATTTTCGTTGAATTTTTTATATGAATTTAATTAATTTTCCGATAAAATCAATCTTACCGATATTATAATTCATCTCTAGGAGGGGTAAAGATTGAAAAAGAAAGTTGCCATGTTATCAGTATGTTCAGCACTCACATTCTCTTTGTTTACGGGGCTCAATACAGACAAAGCAAGAGCTTCTGAGGAAACGACTCGTTATTTAATTGCTTACAAAGGAAATCTTCCATCTAATTTCTCAGAAACTGTAACTAAGGCAGGTGGTAAAGTAGAACGCGTTATTAAAGAAATTGGAATTTTAGAAGCGGCTTCTTCTGATCCAGCGTTTCTATCTTCTATAAAACAAGATACTAATGTACAAGCTGCGGAGAAAGAATTAGAAGTATATTTAGAAGATGATCCGAATCCGGCAGACGGAATGCCGATCACGACGATCCCACAACCGGATTGGAACAATCCAAATCAAAACTATCATGAGTACCAATGGGACGTGAAACGCGTTACAAATGATTTTAAATCATTTGATATTAATAAAGGAAATCATGATACAGTAGTTGGAATTATCGATACAGGGTTGGACTTTAACCACCCAGACCTAAAAGAAAATGCTGATTTAGCCGGAAGTAAAACATTCGTTCCAGGAACAAAGGATGCGTGGGACCAAAACGGTCATGGTACACACGTTGCTGGTTCCATTGCAGGGAATGGTAAGGTGTTCGGGGTGGGGCCAAACCTGAAGGTACGTTCCTACCGTGTATTCGGAGCAACTGGTGGTGCAGAGGAATCTTGGATTACAGACGCAATCGTAGCAGCTGCTAATGATGGTGTAGCTGTTATCAACATGAGTCTTGGCGGATGGCGTTGGATAGCAAATAACTTGGATGAAAAAGGTGAATCTGCATCTATGGTTGCGTACCACCGTGCCTTGCAGTACGCAACGAAAAAGGGTGTGACGGTTGTAGTGTCTGCAGGAAACGACTCTCGCGACTTGAATAGTTTGCAGGATATGCAGTCCTACTGGGCGAAATACGGTCTAGATATTAAAGGTCCTTCTCGTGTAGCACCTGCGCAAATTCCTGGTGTTGTAACCGTTTCTTCATCAAACAAATGGTCAAATGATTCGATTGCGTTCTATTCAAACTACGGAAGCGTGATTGATGTAGCGGGACCTGGCGGAGATAACGGTCCAGTGTATGACGCGTTATTTCGTGAAAATCCTACCTTATACCGTGATTTTCCAACAGCGGAGATATTGAGTAAGCGTGATTTCATGTATCGTACACTTTCTACTTGGCCGACTTACTTAGCTCCAAACGTAACGTCTAACTTGAGAGGGTATGCGCTCTTACATGGTACTTCCATGGCGGCTCCTAAGGTTGCCGGTATTGCAGGTGTCATTAAAGCAGCGCATCCTGAGTATACACCTGCACAAGTGCAAGCATCTCTTCGTCAAACGGCTGTGGACTTAGGAAAACCAGGACAAGATCCATTGTTCGGTTCTGGTGAAGCAAACATTTATAACGCACTAACAAGCAAATAATCTTTCATAGAAAAATACTGAAAAAATAAGTTTGCAGTAAATAAAGACTGCTTAAAATAGATCCCTTCTCGAGTACGATACAAAGAGAAGGGATTTGTTTGTCTAAACAAAGAAAATAAGAAAAAAACAAGAAGCTTATGGCCTCTTGTTCAGAGTGACGAGAAACCCAAAGGGTTTCTCGTTTCTTAAAAGAATGTTTATGGAACTTTTATCGTGTTCAATGTCATCACTAATTGTATCACTGTATTTTGTCCGCAAGTTTGTCCGCAAAATTTTTAGATATTAATTAAAAAAGTTTTATTAAGAACCTTATAAATAACCATTTGAGTAGCTTTTTTATTATTATTTTTTACTATTTAAATTCAAGTTGAATGGGCGGCATGATGTAAACATTCTGCATTAACATCTGTATTTCTTAGGGTTAATTTCCATTGCCTTTTTGCTAAATCATTTTTATCCAATTATCGTCCATAAAAAATATTTCCCTGTAATAATAAAATCTTTATGGATCTTTGCTCTTTTATTGTTAATTTCGAGGTCATTCATTATGACCTATGTGACCTCAAAAATTTATTAAACACATGTGTCCTATTATTAAATAAGTCTCCTTACTGGCTGTCTGACCGTGCAAATAAAATGCGCCTGTCCACTTAATATTTTTCCTTGAAACTTCCCCCAAAACCTCCCCCAACAAATTGGAGGATAATACATTATTCTACAAAGCAAACAAAAATAAAAATCCTAGAAGTTGAGTAATATCAACTCTTTCGTAAGCAGGGATGGCAAATGGTATTCGAGACAGCATTCCACCTGATAAGGTTGTGGACCTTGATTTATCCAACGAGAAGTTTTTGCCACCGCTGGATCTAACTGGAGTGATGGCTAAGTTAGGCAGAAAAGGTGCTGATCTCTTTGCTAATGAGCTAATACAGTTTATGGCCATCGATGACATGGGGCAGAGCCGTAAAGTCCTCAGGACCTTTGCTAAAGCTTGCAAGGGCTCACTTTAACTCATGCAGCAGTTACTGGAGGACGAAGTATTACGGGTGCAAAGAGTGGAAGAATTACGACAGGAAGGGCAGCACAGGTTAGCTGATGAACTTGATAAATATACGACTGTTATCGAGACTGAGGTTAAGACAAATGCCAAAGGGAAATATCCAGCAAGGATAAAGTGGTCCGTGACGGTCAAAAGGCACTGGCCGGGAAGGCAAGTGTGATATTAAACCGATTGGATGCCTTCCTGGGAGACGAAACGCTTTTCTCTATTTTTGCTCAGCCTCCTAAGCAAGAAATGTCATTTGAAAATTAGATGTGAGAAGGGAAAACCATTATTATCCGAGTACCTGATTGTATTTTATCCCATGTAGCCGTTAAGACCTTAGTACATTGGATTACCCTCGATGTCCTTATGGCGCGACTATTAATGACGATTGAAGACCAAGATAACGGAGCCTTTATCGTCTTCAACGAACCTCAAACCTATTTAAAAGATAATCTTGGCTTAGCTGAATTGATGGCAAGGATTGCTGTCCAGGAAAGGAAAGAGCGCTTAGGATCCATCTTTGCCTGCCATCATATCGGCCAGAAAAAAGAAATTGCTGACGATTTGGTCAGCGGCGGGGTGCATTGGTTTTTATTTAAAAATGATAACAAGAAAACCTTTGAGTGAAGGAGTTCAAGTCAGCTTTTGTCGTTAAATCAGCCATGAGAACGGAGAAGTTTCATGCTATTAATATCTTAAATTTTGTCGGGGAACGCGAGCCGACATTTCTGGTGAAGATGCTGCCCAAGTTATGATAGATACCAAGTTTATGATAATTCATATTTAACCAAAAGGCATGCCTGTTTGTACGGACGTGGTGAAGACGGATTTTTTGTTTGAATCTTGAGGGTTATTTACATTCCAGAAAGTCATTCTGGACTCCACAGCGTGCCTAGACGAGCTTTATTTGTCTTAGCGATAGGAACCTGTTAGAATCTTAATTGACAGAATATTTAAAACAATAGGGGGAGTAGCATTTGAAAAACATATTGACTATTGGACTTATCATTGTTTCAATCTTTTTTCTTGCTGTTGGGATTTATGAAGGAATTAAAAATCAAAAATTGACAGCATCTCTAGAGGAAAAGGAAAAAACCATTGCAGAGGAAAAGAAAGAAATAAAACAAGCAAAGAAAGAAACACAAGCCAAGACAGAAGAATTGACCAAATTTGTAACACAACAAAAAATTAAAGATGAACAGCGAAAACAACAACATGAAGATGACACGATGGGTGACTTGCTTTGGAAAATGGTTGACGATGCAAAAGTTGAAGTGACAAAAACAGATTCGACCTATAAAAAAACATATACAATGAAAAATACTAGTGGGAAAAAAATATCGAGTTTTTCTCTTTATTATGATGTGTTTGATAAAAACGGAGCGAAAATTGCTAAATCACTAGTCCAGTTATATAACGAACCCATTGCATTTAATGAAACTTTTACAATGACCATTGATGTCAGTCTAATTGGTGGTCGAGAGATTCAATTAATGTATTTAGATTGGACTTATCCTGACAGCGATGACTCTGTTGTTGGAGATGACGGAGATATTAAAAATTAAAGACAGCAGTCCCCACTCGGGACTGTTTTTTTTTATTGTCATGCCGTTCCCTACATTAGGGGACAAGAAATGAAGCGTAGAAGGACGATTAAAGGGGATTTTTTGAAACGTTTACCTTCCTGTCAGGGGAAGGTTTTTTGCTCAAAGTTTGATAATAAGGTAAGGCTATATACCAGACACAAAAATGAGGTTACAAACAAGTTTCCAGAACTTTTAAATATAGATATTCCGGACGGAACGGTGTTAGATGGAGAAATTATAGTTACTGCTCCAGACGGAAAACCGGATTTTGAAGGTATGATGAGCCGGTTCCAATCAAAGAGAAACAATATAGAAAATGACATTTTAAGTTACGTCGTATTTGACGTAATCAAATATAAGGGGAAGTCTGTTACCATGTTGCCATTAATGGATAGGAAGCAGCTGCAGGATGAAATTATTACTCAGGATACTAGTTTGGTAGCTAAAGTTAAATATATAGAAGGTCATGGTTCTGCGTACTTCGACTTGGTCCGGCAGCAAGGGCTAGAGGAAAGCGGGGCTGATGAAATTATGGCGATTACCCAGGTGTATGATCACCAAGCCCGCCTTCGTTCTCATGAAATTTTGGCAGATATAACAAAAGGGGAATAATGGTAAATGGCTTGGAGGAAACTCCAAGCCATTTTTTGTGACTATTAAACCGATTGAGTTGTTTGATCCTGTGAAGCAGAAGGTTTTAAATCTGTTCGATCTAAGAAGAAGGAAGCTAAGGTTCCTCCAACCAATCCCCAAAAAGGTGCCCCGATATGAAAGAGAGAAATTCCAGAAATCGTAATCAAAAATGAAAATAAAGCACCTGTTTTAAAACGCCCTGAAAAGCTCGTCTTCAAAGAGTCAATCAGGACATTAATCATGGCCAGCCCGCCCAGCATTTTAATTAATGAGGAGGGAATCAAATGGGGAACGGCTGCCGCCATTGGTGCAAAAACAGCTAATAAACATGACAAAATTCCTAATACGATTGCAGCGGCATAACGATTTTCTTTCAATCCAGATTCTTTACTTGCTAATAAGGCAGTCATTGGACCGGCAATACAAGCAGAATGGCCGCCCATAAATCCATTGAGAATCGATCCAATCCCGCTCCAACTCGTCATAGAATTAATGGGCGGGAGATAATTCGCACTCTCCAGAACAGCAATTCCTTGAGCATTTTGTATTGCGATGACCGTAAGCACTAACGGAATAACCAGTTCTCCCATCACAGATAGATTAAAGGAAGGAAAGACCACGTGCGGTACCGCCAAAGAAAATGATACACCATGAACTTGAATTCCTGGTAATACTTTTAATAAAACAATAGATGTGAGAATAGCCCCAACAATGGGGGGGAATTTTTTTGACAGCTTTCCGAAAAAAGAAAGAACAAGAAATACTAGAAAAGGAATTCCATTTAACAAGGGATTGTCGAGAACAGAACGAAACATATCTGTACCAAAAGGAAGAAGGACGCCGGAAACCATTCCCATCATGACTGGCATAGGAAGGACCTTCATTAATTTATCGATCATTCCAGATATTCCTAAAAGAAAAATGACGATGCCTGTCACGAGATAGGCACCAACTACCTGGCTAAATGTGTAATGAGATAAGGATGCTCCGACAAGAATTGCACCAGGAATTGAAAAAGCATATCCAATCGGCTGGCGGTAATAAAAGGAGAGACCAATCGATAGCAATCCCCCAATTCCATAAATAGCAAAGATCCAGGATGTAATCGCTGAATCAGATAGGTGGCCTTTCGAAGCTGCTTGTAAAACAATCAGTAATGGTCCAGTTGCGCCGAATAGCCAGGCCACAAAACCATTTGAAATATTTCCAATCGATAATAATCGGGGAAATTCAACAATATTCTTCTTCCACAAAGTACTCACTCCTAAAACAAGCTACAGTATAGTATAATATATTAAAACTGATAAAATGTATATAAAAATATACAAAAAATATGGAGGACCGAATGATGGGATTAGAAGATGATCAAACAAGAAAATTAATTCAACAAATGGGCGGGCTGCTTCGGAAAATTAGAAGCGAACAAAAATTGAGCCTCGAGGAGCTTGCCGAAAAAACAGGTGTTAGCAAGCTCACGTTAGGAAAGATTGAAAGGGGAGAAACGAATCCCACATTAGGAGTTGTATGGAAAATTACAGAAGGGTTATCGATCCCTTTAACAAGAATTTTAGTAATGGACGATCATGTCGATCTTTCGAGATGTGGAGAGGGCTTTATGATTTATGGGCCAGACCAAACATGGAGAGTAGAGACAGTTTTTCGGAATACAGATGGACCAACAATGGAAATATATCGAGCATTTCTTGGACTGCAAGCCATGTACTCGCCGGAGCCGCATCATAAAGGAGCAATGGAATTTGTGACGGTAATGAGGGGAAATATCAGCTTTAAAGTAGAGGAGAGGGTATACCAACTCAAACAGTTTGATTCCATTAAGTTTGAAGCTGCGAGCAAACATCTTTATAAGAATATCGGTGATGAAGAGGCCGTGTTACATGTAGTGGTGAGATATCCTTCTTAACACTTCAAAGATTAAATTTTCCATAAAAACCCAAGTGAGTAAAGTAACTAGACTCTTGCAAATTTTTATTGAAGCCCCAAAAAAGGCATGCGTATGAAAACCTTTGCATTACAGGCGTCTACCAATTTTTTGCTAGTATACCAGCCGTCCATTAGGACATAAACCTGTTCCTCACGGTTGTCGGGGGAATCCCTGAATTAATTCTAACGCCAGGTCGTTCTTGCTTTTAAAGACCAGTGATGTTCCTCGCAATACTCCTGTCTGAAATAAGGACGGAAATCATATGCGAAGAAATACCCATCAGCTACAACATGGGCCGTCACGAGGCAGTGTGACCATACACATTTCCCTTCGGTGTGGGAGAATTGAAAGTCTAAAGCTTCCATTTTCTTCGTTGATTGATCCTTTTGGCAGCCGGAATCATCAATAATCAAGAAAATGATGGGCCTGCAGTTTCCCTGCTTTTTTTGGGTGCGCCGGATGGTAGCCATCACGATTGTTTTTAAAGTTTATAACATAGATATTACATTGATAAAAGTCACGTGAATTTTTTGTGTGGTATTAAAAATAAATGAAGTAGTGGCTCTGTAAATTATGCAGGGCCTTTTATTATGGATTTTATTAAGATCTTTTTTTGATGCGATATGGAAGAATATTAGGTGCTTTTGGTGCCATGCTTGGTGCCCAAATTTTTAAAATTAGAAATCACAAGGAAACATCAAAAAGAAAGAAACCTTGATTTATCAGTACTTTAGGCTACAACAAGGTACTAGAAAAACAGATGCTAGCAAACTTCAAAACTGCCTGAGACCTGCGTGCCAGGTCTGGTGGGTTCGTTTCCCACGCAGTCCCGCCAACCTAGATATATAAGGGTTTTTGAGGATTTTTAATGAAGTTAATAAGGGGAATTTTTAGTATAGTTAAGTATAATAGTAATGTCCTTGGTCACCAATTGGTCACAAAGTCACTTTTTTATTAATTTATTTTAGAAGCTGCTCAAATTGGTGGGCGGCTTCTTTTTGCATGTTGGGTAAAACGTGCATATAGGTATCCATAGTGAATCCTATTGTTGAATGACCCAGCCTTTCAGAAACCACTTTTGGATGTACTCCTTGCTGTAATAATAAAGTAGCATGGGTATGTCTCAAATCATGGAATCTTATATAAGGTAAGCCGCACTAGTCGACCATCTTTCGGTAGTTCCTAGCCATTTCGGTTGGTTGAATAGGTTTTTCCACTTTTTTGAGCAAAAACTAAATCTAATTATAATTCCACTTAACAGAACGTTTAATTAATTTGTTTTTGGAGTACAGAAATAATTGAACTATTCTTTTCATATAACGGGCTTTTTAACTACATTTTATATAAAAACAGCAGAAAGCTGCTGTTTTTTTGTTTTGTAGTGTTTAAAAAGGTATACCATTATTAACATATTTCTATACTTATTTACTTGAACTTATATTGTCAGTAAAGTCTTAAAAATATTTTTTAAAACGGTTATTAAACGATAAATACCTTTATAAACCCCCTGTAAGTTGAAAACTACTTGAGACCTGCGTGCCAGATCTAGTGGGGTTGATTCCCACACGTCCCGCCAACTAAACGGAACAACGCAACCTCTTCAAACTATATGTTTAAGATTCCGTAAAAATAGGCAACCGGTTTTAGGACAAAAGTATTTATTTAAATCGAAATTAAAGGGAGTCTTTTTTAAAAAAAAGTCATCTTATTTTTGTATTTTTCCGTATCATTATGTAGTTCCTATTATAAAGTAAAGCTACGTTTTTAATAAAGAAAATGTGAAAGCGTTTAATATTTTGGATTATAGTGAAGAGTTAACGTGAGTAGACCAGGTGAAAACAAGGCTTCAAATACTTTTTTGTTCATTTCATTTTTAGAATTCAGGAGGTGGGATTTCCCAAATTTCATACTTCAGCATGAAAGAATTCTAATAGATGATTGGGTTCAAATTAACCATTTTATAGACTAAGAGGTGCAAAGAAAAATGACAGTACTTGTTAATAGTGAACAAATCCAAAAGCCAGGTGAAAAGCAAAGTGAAACAATAGATTTATTAAGTTCAACTCAGTTGATCATAAAAGAGGCGGTTCAAAAATTAGGGTATACCGATGATGTATATGAGCTGCTAAAAGAACCACTTAGAACGATCACGGTACGTATCCCAGTACGAATGGATGACGGGTCTATTAAAATATTTACCGGTTACCGCTCACAACATAATGATGCAGTAGGTCCGA
This sequence comes from Neobacillus sp. NRS-1170, assembly GCF_050468025.1. NCBI lineage: Bacteria > Bacillati > Bacillota > Bacilli > Caryophanales > Bacillaceae > Neobacillus > Neobacillus sp. NRS-1170. Next base: position 12,806 of record NZ_JBITPF010000028.1, read on the forward strand.
CAAAAGGTGGAGTGCGTTTTCATCCTGAAGTCAATGAGGCTGAGGTAAAAGCGTTATCGATTTGGATGAGTCTAAAGTGCGGGATTGCAAATCTCCCTTACGGCGGTGGAAAAGGTGGTATTATTTGTGACCCGCGAACCATGTCGTTTAGGGAACTGGAGAGATTAAGTCGAGGATATGTTCGTGCAATCAGCCAAATTGTCGGCCCGACAAAAGACATTCCGGCACCCGATGTGTATACAAATTCTCAAATCATGGCGTGGATGATGGATGAGTACAGTCGTCTTCGTGAATTTGATTCTCCTGGTTTTATTACGGGTAAGCCGGTTGTATTAGGGGGATCACTAGGTCGTGAAACAGCAACAGCTCGCGGCGTAACAATTTGTATTGAAGAAGCTGTAAAGAAAAGAAACATTGAATTGCAAGGTGCACGAATCGTCATTCAAGGCTTTGGAAATGCAGGAAGCTTTTTGGCTAAATTCATGCATGACGCCGGAGCAAAGGTGATTGGTATTTCAGATGCATATGGTGCTCTATATGATCCAGAAGGACTTGATATTGATTATTTACTTGAACGACGCGATAGTTACGGTACAATAACAAATTTATTTACTAATGTCATTACGAATCAAGAATTGCTTGAAAAAGAATGTGACATTCTTGTACCAGCTGCCATTTCAAACCAAATTACAGCAGAAAATGCTGGTCGTATTAAAGCAGCGATTGTGGTGGAGGCAGCCAATGGACCAACATCCCTTGAAGCGACAAAAATTTTGGATGAAAGAGGAGTCCTCCTTGTACCCGACATACTGGCAAGTACAGGTGGTGTCACCGTTTCTTACTTTGAATGGGTTCAAAACAATCAAGGATATTATTGGTCAGAGGATGAGGTTGCTGAAAAACTGAGAAACGTAATGGTCGCTTCCTTTGAAGAAATTTATCAAACATCACAGACCCGTAAAGTTGATATGCGTTTAGCAGCGTATATGGTTGGAATAAGAAAACCGGCTGAAGGTTCGCGTTACCGGGGCTGGATATAATGCGAAAAGGTTTATAGAAACATAGAATATCGTGCACGAAAACTTACTCGATTGATTAAAAGAAAATATGAAAACGATTAATCATATAGAAAGAAAAATAAAGAACTAGCCTCTTTTTTAACTAACATCCTAGCCCTTGAATTAACATAAAAGTGTAATCTTCTGTATGATTGTGTAGGTCCTATTATAAATTAAAGCTACAGTATTAGAAGTTATCTATCAGTCAATGAAAAAGAGGAACAGTAATCTTTTATTGGAGGAATTTTTAAATGTGGATCATCACTCTCTATTCAAACGGAAATACGTCAATGTTCGAATTTACTACAGAAAAAGAGGCAAGGGAAGCTTTCAAGAATATGAAAGGATGCAAGATTCTTTCCGAGATTATTTATTTTAATGATCCTTGTTTTGCTTCAGCTGCTGTTTAAGAACCTTATCATGATACTAGAAAATCCACTACTTAAATGTCAAAGTAGTGGATTTGTTTTAGATAAATACGTAGGATTCTATCAGAAAAAATCTAAAGATATTCAGACCATAATGTGTTTAAACGTCTTATGATTATATGGCCTTTTCCTTTTCTAAGGTTGAACCAACTTGAGAGAGTTCCCAACATTCAATGTTCTCATGATTCTTAATCGTATCTTTATAAAATACCGGATCTTTACCATCCTTTTTCTGTTTCATGTAATCGTTTAATGCACTAAATGCCACTTTTGATAATAGAAGAATGGCAATTAGGTTTACAATCACCATGAAGCCCATAAATAAATCTGCTAAATCCCATACAAGTTGAATCTTTGCAACTGAACCGAATATAATCATGGCGAATACACTAATTCGGTAGAGCATCAACCATACTTTACTTGTATGTAAAAAGCGAATGTTTGTTTCCCCGTAATAATAGTTACCAATTAACGCACCGAATCCGAATAGTAAAATAAAGATGGCAAGACAGCCGGATGCCCATGATCCGATATGTTCACTTAATGCTGCTTGTGTAAGTGCAATACCATTTAGCCCTGGTTGTTTGTAAGCATCAGAAAGTAAAATAATAAATGCTGTGCTTGTACAGATAATCAGTGTATCAGTTAATACGCCAAAAGCTTGAATAAGTCCTTGTTTGACCGGATGACTTGTTGTTGCTGTTGCGGCAACGTTTGGCGCACTTCCCATACCAGCTTCATTCGAGAATAAGCCGCGTTTAACTCCATTCATCAGAGCAGCTCCAAGTGAACCACCTGCCATTTGTTCAAAGCCAAACGCGTTTTTCACAATTAGAGTAAGAATTTCCGGAACTTTTGTTATGTTTGCAGCTATGACGAACAATGCAATACCAAGGTATAACACAGCTAAAAGCATAACCTTGTATTCAGCCAGTTTTGCAATACTCTTCACACCGCCAAAGATGATCGCAGCGAAAACTAGTGCCATGATAATCCCTACAGTTAAACGATCTGTACCAAATGCATTTTCAAAAGCAAATGTAACGGTATTTGATTGGACAGAATTGAATACAAGACCAAAAGAAAGCGTAATTAAAATGGAGAATAATACTCCCATCCAACGTTTGTTTAATCCTTTTTCCATATAATAGGATGGGCCGCCGCGGAACCCGTGTTTATCTTTTACTTTATATACTTGTGCTAACGTACTTTCAATAAAGCTGGAAGCTGAGCTAATAATCGAAATAATCCACATCCAAAATACCGCTCCAGGACCGCCTAAGGCAATCGCAATGGCAATTCCTGTAATATTACCTGTTCCAACCCGTGCTGCCATTCCAACACAGAATGCTTGAAATGGGGAAATGCTTTCTTTAGAACCAGCTCTCCCTTCCATTAAAACACGGACCATTTCTTTCAACATTCGAAATTGTACAAATTTCGATTTAAATGTGAAATAAAGACCGAATATAACTAGCATAATAATCAATAACTTTGACCATAGAAAATCATTTGAAAAGCTAATAATGGCATGTAGTAATTGTTGCATGTTCATCACTCCAGTAAAAGTTTAGTAGTTTGATATCAAAATATAAAGATCTAGCGACTTAGAGTCTTCCTTTTATTACTTGGCAGAAGCAAAGTTTCTGCATATGCTTATTAGAAAATACTTAGATCCCATTCTTGTGCTAAATGTTTCAATAGCATAACCCCTGTTAGGCTATTCCCATATTCATCAATAGCTGGTCCATATATACCAATACCGCATCCATCTTGAAAAGGCAGTTCACTTCTGACGTTTGGAGGAACTAGTGCCATAATGCCCCCAGATACACCACTTTTTGCTGGCAACCCGACAAATGCCGCAAATTTACCCGAAGCATTGTACATTCCGCAAGTAAGCATTAAGGCTTTGGCTAATTTAGCTACATTTTTGGGCAGGACTTGTTCTTGCCGAATAGGATGATATCCATCATGTGCAAGAATCAGTCCAATCAAGGCTATGTCTTCTGTGGTTACTTCTATCGAACATTGTTTCATGTAAACCTCTAAAGCTGCCTCTACATCCGATTCTAAATAATCCGTTTCCTTTAAATAATAAGCTAAAGCTCTATTTCGGTAAGATGTTTTCCACTCTGATTGATACACTTCCTTATTAATTGCCGGGCGTTTGCCTATCAATTTTTCGATTAATTTATAAAGAACTTCTAATTTTTGGTGTGAAGTTTCTCCTGGCAGGAGTGAAGCTATGGTAATCGCTCCAGCATTAATCATTGGGTTAAACGGCTTTCCCGTCTTATGCATTTCTAAACGAATAATGGAATTAAAGGCATCCCCAGTTGGTTCTACATCAACTTTCTCTAAAACATAAGAAATTCCATAGCTCAAGCATGCGGCTATAAAACTAAGCACTTTTGATATACTTTGCAATGTGAAAGAAACTTCATAATCCCCTGACTTTATTGCTGTTCCATCCGGGTTTATGATGCAAATGCCTAAATGCGATACGTTTTTCGTTCTTAAAGCAGGAATATAATTGGCGGTTTTCCCTTTAGTAGCATAGGATCTATAATGTGCAACCCATTCATCTAAGAAAGCACTCCTTTGGCTATAAAGCTTATCGTTTTGGTCTTTAATCATCCCTTCAACCATATCCTTTCACCTCTCTTATTTTTTTGAATGAAAACTTCCTGCCTTTAATACCTTCTACAGAACTGGTATAAAGACATAAAAATGGAATACTTTTAAGCGCTTTCAGAATATTTCCATAAAAACGTATCTTTAATTTATGATTGGAACTATATAATCTGACGGAAAACTACAAAAAAACTAAAATATATATTTCAAAAATAAGATGAGTCCAATTAGTAAGAGATTTCTAATAATTCATTTTAGCGTTGTATTGAGGTCGATGAGACTGTATACTGATTTCAAATAAAACTAGGGAGGTGGCTCCTTGAACCTAAGTACTATAGTTAAAAAAGACGTGTATATTCTTGTTCTAATGGTAATAACCGTTCCACTGGCAGGTGAAATAAAGTTTTATCCATTAAATGAAACATTTCGAGTAAGCTTAGGTGCCCCGGCATTTTTCTTTTTTTTGTTACTGCTGCAGAAAACACCAGCAGTTTTACCGGGTTTTTTAACAGGAACAGCGGTTGTTCATTTTCGCATTCTTTTAGACCTTATTGAGCAGGAGAATTTTGACTGGACATCCTCCTTCCAAGCCCAATATCCCAGTTTTTTCTATTATTTCACTTATTCTTTGCTCTTTTTTTTAGTGAAAACCAACCGCTTTCAAAATAGACCCTTAATGATCGGATTTATTGGCCTTTTAATCGAAATTTTGTCCGACATGGTTGAACTAATGATTCAATATTTCGTATTAGAAACAACGATAACCTTCACGAAACTAAGTGAGATCATCATGATCGCGTTCACCCACAGTTTTATTGTTCTCAGCTTTTTCAATATGATGAAACTGTATGAAGTACAGAAGAGGGAAAGACAAATTAGAAAACAAAATGAACACATGTTCATGCTTATTTCCAATTTATATGAGGAAAAGGTTTATTTAAAAAAAACATTAAAAAATATAGAGAATATAACAAAGGAATCTTATCATTTATATCGCAATTTAAAAGAACAGGAACAACGACATCAAGTATTAAACCAGCAGTTTAGTCAAAAGTTATTACGTATTGCGGGTGAAATTCATGAAGTTAAAAAAGATAATCAACGCATTTTTGCAGGGCTCTCAAAATTAATTACGAATGAGAGTTTTCAAGACTATATGAATGCTGCTGAATTAATTCAACTAATTATACAAATCAATGAAAAATATGCCGACTCATTAGGAAAAGAGATTAAATTTTTATATTCCGTGGAAGGGAACCATCCCAATTATCATGTTTATACAGTGTTATCTCTTATCAATAATTTAGTAGCGAATGCAGTGGAAGCAATTATAGAAAAGGGAAGCGTTCGTTTAAGTCTGCGTGAGCTTAGTGATACTGTTGTATTTCAAGTTGCTGATACTGGACCTGGCATCCCTGAAAAATATGAGGATGCTATCTTTCAGCCTGGATTTACTTCGAAGTATGATCATTTAGGAACACCTTCAACAGGGATTGGACTTTCATATGTAAAAGAAGTAGTGAAAGACCTTGGAGGAGAGATCCTATTCCAGAATAATCATAGCAACGGCGTTGTTTTTTCGATCGAGTTACCAATTATTAATTTGATACAGAAAGGATAAGGGTGGTTCCATGCGGTTTTTTATAACGGATGATGATAGTGCTATACGTTCAATCTTAAACCAAATAATTGAAGACGAAGATCTGGGAGAAGTGGTGGAGGAAGCGGAAGATGGCTGCCTATTAGAAGGACACATTTTGAATTTAAAACAAATTGATATTTTATTTATTGATTTATTAATGCCAATCCGCGATGGTATTGAAACAATTCGTCATATAAAAGATGAGTTTTCTGGAAAAGTTATCATGATTTCACAAGTTGAATCAAAAGAACTAATTGGTGAAGCTTTCTCTCTCGGGATCGATTATTATATTAGCAAACCAATTAATCGGATTGAAGTATTAACAGTTATTAGAAAAGTAATGGAACGGATCAATTTAGAAAGATCGATTAATGTTATCCAAACCTCCTTAAATAGTTTATTAAATTTGAATCAGCCAAAAGTGGACAAATCCAATATTTTAAATGAAAAAAGAATTCTAGAGGTCGGGGAATTTCTGTTGGCTGAATTAGGGATCGTAGGAGAAAATGGGCATAAAGATTTACTAGAAATTCTTCAATATTTATTTAAGTATGAACTTACACATACTTTTGAACAACATTTTCCAACCCTTAAAGAGATATTTGTACAAATATCGAAAAAAAAACTTGGACTATCAGCTGCACAAGTTGATATTAATCGAGAGATAAAAGCTTCCGAACAACGCATTCGCAGGGCGATTACTCATTCGTTAAATCATTTTGCGTCTCTAGGTTTAACAGATTTTTCAAATCCAAAGTTTGAAAATTATGCTTCAAAATTTTTTGATTTTACCGTCGTCCACCAAAGGATCAAGGAATTGCAAAAAAATACAACCATTCCAGCAACTCAAACTCGAGTAAATACCAAAAAATTCATTCAAGTATTTTTTTATGAAGTGAAACGCCTGAATTCAGAGGAAATATTTAAGTATAGGTAGTTATTATTGGATAAAAAATGAAATTGTGTAAGATTAGTCCGAACAAAAACTCAATCATTTAATTAAACTGTTATAATCCTAAAAGTAAATCCATAATTGACAGGGTTGAGGTCACTGGTTAAATTATGAAAAAGCTACCTTTGGGTGAAAAATGGTAGATGAAGAGGTTTGAATAAACCTCCTCAATTACTTGTTTAATCCTTTAAATAATATAAGAAAACTGGTCACACCTTTGGTCACAGATTATATTTAAATAGATAAAACTAAATGATTTATGATATTTTAAAAAGTGTATTTATTCAAGACTTTACATCATTACATAAAACTGAATGGAACCAAAAAAGATATCTTGCCTCTAACTTCAAAACTGCCTGAGACCTGAGTCTGGTGGGTTCGATTCCCACGCAGTCCCGCCAAAAGTATTGATATATCAGCGTTTTTAATCATTTGGATAAATTTGGTTAGAAGAATTGTTTTACAATAAGACTGTGTAGGGTACTATCATATAGACTGTGGAGCCTCTATTGCTATGTTGGGAATTCCCAATGAGCGAAGGAGGTTTTTTTGTGGCTGAACAAACTAGGAGGAACGGAAGAAAGACGGTATCAAACCGATTATTCGTTGAAAATGAGAGTAAGACTTCGAAGGCAGGAAAATCATTAATTGCTCTTTTTGAGACGTTTTTGCGTGCGAAGGAGTTGGAGGGCTTGCGACCGCGGACATTAAAAGAGCACAGAGCGACATTTAAGTATTTTTTATCATTTTTAAAACAAAAGTATTCCCGTGTCGAATTTGCAGATGAAGTCACAACAGAATTGATTCGAGATTATGTCTTTTATATGAGAAAAGAAAAAAGACTTTGGGATGACCATACCAAAGCATCCTGTCAATATAAGACGGATAAAAAGGGGCTGTCACCTTTTACAGTAAACATTCGATTACGTACATTAAAATGCTTTTTTAAATTCTTAACGGATGAAGGATATATACAAGCGAATCCGGCAGCACGAGTAAAATTAATGAAAACGGAAGAATATACAATACAGGCATTTTCCAAACAACAAATCATCGATTTATTGAAACAACTAAACCAACGGACCTATGCTGGTTTCCGTGATTATGTGCTAATGTTGTTATTTTTAGATACTGGTATAAGATGTAATGAAGCATTAGGATTGAAAAAGAAAGACTTTGATTACGAACAAAAAATTATAAAAGTTCCTGCACCATTAGCAAAAAACGGACATGCCAGAATCCTCCCTTTATCCAAAAAAACGGCGAAGGCTTTAAATACTTTAATAAAAGAAAACAGTATATTTGAAAATAGTGATTTCATCTTTTTATCAAATTATGGAGATGAAATTGACCTAGTTGGGTAAGATCAAGAATAAAGCAATACGGAATAAAAGGAAATATAACAAATGTTCGAGTTTCTCCCCATACATTTCGCCATACTTTTGCAAAATTATTATTTTAAATGGAGGGGATGCATTTACGTTGCAACGTATTCTAGATCATTCGACAATGAATATGGTACGAAAATACGTTCAAATGAATGGTGAAGATATTAAATCTCAACATCATCAGTTTAGTCCGGTAAATCATCTCCTTTAAATTAAAGATGCCCGCGTGATGATTAATCATCACGCGGGCATTTTCATTTAAGAGTTTTTCCCCTACATCTTTCACCTAGGGATGGTATTTGAAGTTGTACATTAAAAAATCATAATTACTTGTTACCAATTTTCTTATAAAAGTTCTAGTTCAAATTAGTCAACTCGTACTAGTTTGCAAAATAAATAGAAGGAGAATATTGTTGGTGCTGTCTTTTCAACTCATCAGGTCTAAGCTTTCGGTAGTGTTTTAGAGACTCGTGTGAGGACCAATGAAGAACAGGTGTTTAAAGAATTTTTCGATTTGGAGGAACAAATAAAATGATAAGGATGTGCTCATTCTGTAAGGTAAACTCTACTAAATCTAATTATATCTGCATCACCACTTAGGTCATTGTAAAGCAGTTGCGGAGATAGTTTTAAAAGAAGAAGCACAAGCCTGAAAAGTTTTCTGTTTTTAATGTTTTTGTTTTTTTGAGTCAGGTCAGATTGTGAATAAATAAGTTTCGACTTTAGAATAACTAATATTTCGCTCAGTATAAGTGAACTGTTTGAGACTGATTCATAAGACTATTAGGTCGTTCTAGAATCCGATTAACCTCGAAAACCATGTCAGAAAATCTAACGTGATTGTAGATAGAAAGAGAAATTGTGTCTATATTTAAAACTGTTCTAGAATTTTCTGACAATAATACTGTGCGGTGAAACTTTCTAGAAATATTTGTAATATTAGGAAGTGGAGGGGTAGCATGTTAACACCAAGTGCAGGGTATCTTATTTTAATTATTTTTGGAGTTTTGTTTACGGGAGTAACGGCTGTTATTCACCGCATGGATTCCAAACGCAAAGGAAAAGAAATGACGGCGGAACAATTTAACACTGCTGGAAGAAGTGTAGGGGTTGGTTTGGCCAGCGCCTCAATCGTAGCGGCATGGACATGGGCTGCCACGATCATGATGTCATCCTCGACTGGTTATCAATATGGAATCAGCGGGCCATTTTGGTATGCGGCTGGTGCTACGATCCAAATCTTATTATTTGCGATCCTTGCTGTTCATTTAAAAAGAAAAGCACCAAACGCTCATACGTTTTTAGAGTTTATTTCACAGCGCTTTGATAAAAAAAATCACCGCTTAATGCTCGTATTTGCGCTGATGACGAATATTATCGTGACCTCGATGATCATTCTCGGCGGCGCGATCACGTTAAATCAGTTAACAGGAATGAATTTATATGTAGCAGCCTTTTTAATCCCTGTTACATTCACGATTTATACAATGATTGGCGGACTAAAAGCTTCATTTATTGCGGACTATTTGCACACGGTGATCTTATTTGTTGTTCTATTGATCTTTGGGGTTGCGGTCTATTATAAATTTGGCATCTCTAATATCTATGAGGGGCTGCGTGCCTTACCGGAATCCAAGCAAATGCTGACGATGGCATCTATTCCAGGGCTGTTGTTTGGGATTATTAATATTGTTGGGAATTTCGGAACCGTTTTTGTCGATCAAGCCTATTGGCAGCGGGCGATTGCTAGTACTGATAAAGCCGCTTCGAAAGCGTACATATACGGAGGGATCTCCTGGTTTTCGATTCCCTTTGCGGTAGCTACGATTTTGGGTGTTAGTGCGGCCGGTCTTGGAATTTCAGTTTCTTCTCCTGATTCTGTTGCACCGATTATGGCCTCACACATCCTTGGGTCGGTTGGATCTGTTCTGTTTTTGACCATGCTGTTTATGGCAGTTACGTCTGCGGGGTCTGCAGAATTGACAGCTGTTACGAATATTATCGTTACGGATATTTATCGTCATTCGATCAACCCACATGCCGGCAGTAAGAAACTATTGCGTGTTTCCCGTTTGGTTACATTAGGGTTTGGATTATCGATGGGAATCTTTTCAATCCTACTATTCTATTTAGGTATCAGTCTTGGCTTTGTTTATATGGCAATGGGGATTTTTGTTAGTGCAGCCGTTATACCGGTCACACTTGGGCTCGTTTGGAAACGGGCCACAAATGCAGGAGCCTTTTACGGTGCATTGTTGGGGATGATTGGCGGCGTAACAGTTTGGCTTATTTCTGCTTATGTAACAGCAGGGCATGTGAACGTTGAATCGCTGGGTGGGCTCTACCCGATGCTGTTTGGTAATCTGGCGGTATTTGTCATTAGTGGAGTGATTTCGATTGGGCATGCACTCATCTCTTCTGAGGAATTTCATTTTGAGTCGTTAAAAGACAAGTTTAAGAGTTTTGATGAAAGTAATAGTATGGCAAGAAAGGAGAACTTGGGATGAATGATTTGGAGTTAAAAAAACAGACGAAGCTGTACACTCGTTGGGCATTGGGGTTAAGTTTAGTACTTGTCGTCATTTGGCCGGGAATTATGTTTTCGACAGGGTATATCTATAGTCTCTCCTTTTTCACGGGCTGGGTTTATCTAGCATTTGGCTGGCTGGTGTTTGCCGCTCTTTTTATCACCATTCGGCCATTTATTGAGCTGTATAAGGAATACAAGCGATAAAGGGAAATAGAATGATTGGTCACCAAAGCAGCTGGTCTTGGCTGCTTTGGTATTCATGTTGAATCACGAGGAGCAAATGTAGAATCGGTCTACGTTATGAATGGAAATCTCCGGTTACAGGAAAAAAGGAAGGATGAAAAAGATGAAACTGACCTCACGTGAAATGGAAAAGCTTATGGTTGTGGTGGCTGCTGACCTGGCGCGCCGCCGGCAAAAAAGAGGCTTAAAACTTAACTATCCTGAATCCATCGCCATCATTACCTATGAAGTTCTCGAAGGGGCGCGGGATGGACGAACAGTGGCACAGCTTATGCAATACGGTACCACCATTCTGACAAGAGAAGATGTGATGGAAGGTGTACCTGAAATGATTCCGGACATACAGGTCGAGGCGACATTCCCGGATGGTACAAAACTGGTCACTGTACATACCCCGATTCGATAACCCGATTTTACATACCCAAACCAAAACTATATAGGAGGGAAAGCAATGATTCCTGGGGAGTATCGATTAAAAAAGGAGCCAATTTTGTGTAATGAAAATAAGCCGCCGCTAGTCATTACTGTGTTAAACCGGGGCGATCGTCCGATCCAAATCGGTTCGCATTTTCATTTTTTTGAAGTCAATACAGCGTTGCAATTTGACCGTGGTCGCGCATTTGGCAGGCATTTGAATATTCCGGCGGGAACGGCCGTAAGGTTTGAGCCTGGCGATGAAAAGAAAGTAGAGCTCGTTTCTTTTTCGGGGGAACAGAGGGTGTACGGTTTAAATAAATTAACAAACGGTTCCGTCATAAAGGAGGAGAAGTAAGTGAGCTTTCACATGCCGCGAAAACAATATGCCGATATGTTCGGTCCAACGGTTGGAGATGCTGTCCGTTTAGCAGATACTGATCTGTTTATAGAAATAGAAAAAGATTACACCACCTACGGGGATGAAGTGAAGTTTGGGGGAGGCAAGGTGATTCGTGATGGAATGGGGCAGCACCCGCTTGTGACAAGGGCGGAAAGTGTGGACCTTGTGTTAACCAATGCGATGATTGTTGATTATACCGGGATTTATAAAGCAGACATTGGTGTGAAAGATGGGAAGATTGTGGAGATTGGCAAGGCTGGGAATCCGCTGCTGATGGACAAGGTGGATATCGTCATTGGTGGGTCAACCGAAGTGATTGCCGCAGAAGGAAAAATCGTAACCGCCGGAGGCATTGATGCCCATATCCACTTTATTTGTCCGCAGCAAATTGAAACGGCGCTTTCCTCTGGCGTGACCACGATGATTGGCGGGGGGACAGGGCCGGCTACAGGCACGAACGCAACCACCTGTACCCCAGGCCCGTGGAATATCCACCGGATGCTCCAGGCAGCAGAAGAATTCCCAATGAATCTCGGTTTTTTGGGAAAAGGAAATGCTTCGGATGAAGCTCCGTTAAAGGAACAAATTGAAGCGGGAGCAATCGGCTTAAAGCTTCATGAAGACTGGGGAACAACGGCTGCAGCCATTGATACCAGTCTAAAAGTGGCTGACCAATATGATGTGCAGGTCGCCATTCATACCGATACCCTTAACGAAGGTGGATTTGTTGAGGATACATTGGCTGCCATTGATGGACGCGTGATTCATACGTATCATACGGAAGGCGCCGGGGGAGGACATGCACCGGATATTATTAAGGCTGCCAGCTTCCCTAATATCTTGCCGTCATCGACCAATCCAACAAGGCCTTATACGATTAATACACTGGAAGAGCATTTAGATATGTTGATGGTTTGCCATCATCTTGATCCAGAGGTTCCGGAGGACATTGCTTTTGCTGATTCGCGGATTCGCAAAGAAACGATTGCCGCAGAAGATATCCTACACGATATCGGTGTATTCAGTATGATTTCCTCAGATTCGCAGGCAATGGGACGGGTGGGAGAAGTGATTACCCGTACGTGGCAAACGGCGGATAAGATGAAAAAACAGCACGGAAAACTGGCGGAAGATCAAGGCGTTGGCGATAACTTCCGGGTCAAGCGGTATATTGCCAAATATACGATCAACCCTGCTTGGACACATGGGATTGCCGATTATGTCGGTTCGATTGAAACAGGAAAGCTCGCGGATTTGGTTGTCTGGGATCCGGCGTTTTTCGGTGTGAAACCAGAGTTGATTTTAAAAGGCGGCATGATTGCACACAGTTTGATGGGAGATCCAAATGCCAGCATACCAACGCCGCAGCCGGTTATCTATCGTCCGATGTTTGCATCATTCGGAAGTGCCAAATATCAAACGTCGATGACATTTGTATCCCAAGCTGCTTTTAAAAAAGGGGTTCATGAAACACTTGGGCTAAAGAAAATCGTCAAACCTGTGTCAGGGATCCGCCAGTTAACGAAAAAATCGATGGTTTTTAATGGGGAAACACCTGAAATCGAGGTGGATCCGCAAACATACGAAGTGAAAGTAAATGGTGAATTAATAACCTGTGAGCCGGCGGAAGTAGTTCCAATGGCACAGCGCTATTTCTTGTTTTAAGGTGTTTGAGTTGCGAAACCCAGGAAGGTACAACGATCCTTACTTGGTTGAAGGGTTCTATTTTTGTTTGGCGAAATAAATTCTTTTTTCGCGAAACATTCACCAAGTTTGGAGAAATTCATTCCTGTAACGCCCTACTCTATTTCTTTTTTCAAGGAGAGAAAAAAATGATTATTGAAAAAGTAATTGGAAATGTTGCGACAATAGAAAAAAAAGCACCGCATACAGAACGGGTGTACATGAACAGCGATGACTTGGTTAAACGGATTCAGCGTGTTGTCACCGACCATGGCAAGGAGATTGGGATTCGCTTAAAAGACAATCGTGACTTAATCGACGGTGATGTCTTATATATAGATGAACGAAATATGATCGTAATCTCCGTTAAAAATGATGACTTGTTGGTGATCCAGCCAACGTCGATCCAGCAGATGGGGGAAATTGCCCACCAACTGGGGAACCGTCATCTCCCGGCCCAATTTGAAGGAAATGAAATGCTTGTTCAGTATGATTATTTAGTCGAAGAGCTTCTCCAGCAATTAGAAATTCCTTTTAAGCGGGAAAATCGAAAGGTAAAGCAGGCGTTTCGCCATATTGGACACCGCCATGATTAATGAATTGTTTCCGCTGCTTCAGTTGTGTGATTCCAACTTTCCATCCGGAGCCTTTTCGCATTCGTTCGGATTGGAAACCTACATTCAGGAACAAGTCATTACGGATACGAAAAGCTTTTCTGAAGCTATCATCGTATATATCGAAAAACAGCTTGTTTTTGTCGAGGGACTAGCGTGCCGGCTTGCTTTTGAAGGGGTCGGGCAAAACAGGATGGCGGATCTATTCGAGCTAGATCAATTATTATTTGCTGCGAGCCTTGCGGAAGAAACGAGGATCGGAAATCGCCGAATTGGGGAACGAATGGCAAAACTATGTGCCGGCCTTTATCCATCACCGATTCTCGATGATTATCTCGATAAAATCAAAGAAAAGCAGGCCTATGGACATTCTGCCTTGGTTTTTTCGATCGTTGCCTGCCACTTACAAGTGGGAAAAGAAACTGCCATTGGCGCGTATTTATATGGAGCTGTTTCTTCACTGATTCAAAACGCAGTCCGCAGCATTCCCCTCGGACAGACCGATGGTCAAAAGCTGTTGGTCAACATCCAGCCGCTTTTAAAGAAAGCCGTTCGGAAGATTTTGTTGTTGTCTAAGGATGATCTTGGGGCGGTCAGCCCGGGATTGGAAATTGCCCAAATGCGTCATGAACGATTACATGTACGCTTGTTTATGTCTTAAATTTTTTAGAAAAAGAGGGATATTGAGAATGGAACCAGTACGTATAGGAATTGGAGGTCCTGTTGGCGCAGGAAAAACGATGCTTGTGGAAAAATTAACGCGGGCGATGCACGAAGAACTGAGCATGGCCGTTGTCACGAATGACATCTATACAAAGGAAGATGCGTTATTTCTCATGAAAAACGGAGTGCTGCCTCAGGATCGGGTAATCGGGGTGGAAACTGGCGGTTGTCCGCATACGGCGATTCGTGAGGATGCCTCGATGAATTTTGCGGCCATCGATGAATTGAAAGAAAGACACCCTGATGTTGAATTGATCTTTGTCGAAAGCGGTGGCGATAATTTAGCGGCAACATTCAGTCCAGAGCTTGTTGATTTTTCCATTTATATTATTGATGTGGCCCAAGGGGAAAAAATTCCGCGCAAAGGCGGACAAGGGATGATTAAGTCAGACTTATTCATCATCAACAAAATTGATTTGGCGCCTTACGTTGGAGCAAGTCTGGAAATCATGGAGCGGGACACGATCGATGCGAGAGGGGACAAGCCTTTTATTTTTACAAATTTAAAAGATGGAACAGGCCTTGAACAAGTGATCGATTGGATTAAAAAACAAGCTCTATTAATGGGATTGGAGTCATGAGCTATACCGGCGTATTGGAGCTTTCTGCGGTCAGAAGGCAGTCCAAAAGTATTGTATCCAGCTGTTATTATGAAGGGGCATTGAAATTAACTCGCCCGGTGTACCTGGAGGAGGATGTGCCAACCGTTTATCTGATTCATGTTGGGGGCGGCTATGTCGACGGCGATACCTATTTGACTGACCTTTCTGTTGAGGCGGGAGCGGAATTGGCAGTTACTACGCAATCCGCTACAAAAGTATATAAAACGCCGAAAAACCCTGTTGTTCAGCAAACAAATTTGAAAGTGGGCAAGGGAAGTGTGCTTGAATATTTTCCGGATTCATTAATCGCTTATGAGGGTGCGCGTTTTATTCAAGAAACTAATGTTCGGATGGAGGAGGAAGCTGGTTTTTTTTATAGCGATATAATCACACCTGGATGGGCAGAGGATGGGAGCTTGTTTCGCTATGACTGGATCCGTTCGAAATTAAAAGTCTATAAAAATGACAAGCTCGTTTTATTTGATCATTTGCTGCTTAAGCCGGACGATCAGTTGAACGGGATTATGCAAATGGAGGGGTATACCCATGTTGGGACCTTCCTCATCTATCATAATCAAGCAGATAAAGGTTTTTTGGATGGTTTATATGAAGTCATGGAGGATATTCAGGAAGACGTTTGTTTCGGATTGTCTTCTTTGCCGAAGGGAGGAGTGATTTTGAGGCTGCTGGCTCGGTCTACAGGGATGATTGAGAAAATGATTACTCATGCGCATGGATGGGCCAGACATCAGCTGTTGGCGAAGGATGTTGTTAGATGGAGGAAATACTAAGGTTGTGGAATGCATCTTTCTTGGAAAAGAAGGATGCATTGTTGTTGAGGATTGTGCAGGAGGGTATTGGTGGATTAGAGGAAATTACAATTAACCCAGGATGGTTATGCTAGCTTTATTCCACAATAAAAGCCCCTGTCAATTACAGAGAACGGCTTTTTTGTCCTTGTTTTTTGTATGCGTAAGGATTGAGAAAACAAGGAAGAGTCACAGGTATAAGAAAGGTTACTGAGAATTTGACTATGACTGAATGTTTGAGCGATTCATGTGGTTCAAACAGACGGAGGGTTTAGCTCCTCGTACTATTGAAGATTTTCAGATTCACTTTCAATGGTTACTAGATTATCTTGGTAAAGACTTATGAAGAGGGCAAATGACTCATGAAGTGTTCCTTGAGTGAGTTGACTTTATGCTCAACGATAAAGGTCTTCAACCTACAACAGTCAATATTGGTGTAAGAACAATGAGAGTATTCTGCGTTGGTGTTATCTTGAAAACCTTTTTCATATTTCAATTCATGAGAAGTTTAAGCCAATGAAGACAGAAGAAGACACTATTGAATCTTAAACTGTTACTGAAATTAAAACTCCGTTCAACGAATTTGACGAGTCGACCTTCGTTGTTCCGAGATAAAGTTATGGTCTATGAACGCCTCTCCCTTTTCAAGGTCCATATTTTTGGTTTCTCCATTAATCTGTAATATTAATTTAGACAAATATTTTGCGTCTCTTTTAATAGCAGATCAAATCGAGTAGTTTAATTTTTTTACATTGAAATCCTGTTGGCTGAAAATCATGAAATACACTCCATTCATATTTAAATAAAACACAAGGTAAGCAGATACAACAAACAAACTAACTTACGATTGTTTCATAATTGCGTAAAACGAATAATCGATTATTCAAGGGTTCTCCTCCCTCCACTGCTATATAAAATGAATCTTATGAGAGTTTTTATTCATGGATCACTTGATGAGGAAAACTATTATACTTCTAATTATGAAAATATAAAAGAAAAATTAATCCATTTTTTTCTTTTTTTGTCGTTTTTTTCAATTATTTGTCCTAGCTGAGATGAAACGTAACATAATCTCGAGCGTACTAGAGCGGGTCTGGAGACTGCATGAGCAAGCAATCCGTATCGGTTCAATTGCGTTCATTAAATCTTGAAATTCAACCATGCCGTGGAATGGCTTAACTTACAGTCTTTCGTTTAACGTGACAAAGAATTAAAACAGGATTACTCTTAATAACGTATCTATTCATTACAATTGGAATGACATAAGCGGTGGAATAAGCACCATCCTACTGCTTTTGCTAAGGAGATGAAGTCACCAAGTGTGAGGTATTAGTAGACGGAGTTATTATAAAGATCAATCATTCGCAAAGTTAAGGGGAAAATGGAAATTTTGACTCAGAATAACTTTTTATATGCATCATTAATTATGTAATTAAAGGGAATCATAAATGAATAATGGCATTTTAATAGAAGCTAGGATATTTTCAAGGAAACTACATAGCTTTACAACTAGAACGAGGGTGTGAGAACGTGTCAGAGACAGATATGTCGAAATACGAGAAGAAAATAATCATTCGCAACATACAAATCGAAGACATTGATGAAATTATAGAGTTAGGGAAAGTTTGCTTCCCTAACATGGACCCATGGAAGCGGGAGCAATTGGTTAGTCACATTCGAATTTTCCCAGAGGGTCAATTTTGCGTGGAATATGAGGACAAGATTGTAGGTTCCTGTTCAAGTTTAATCGTCAATTTTGAAGAATATGACGACCAGCACACATGGGACGTTATTACGGACAACGGGTATATCACGAATCACGACCCCAATGGGAAAAATTTGTACGGGATTGAAGTGATGGTCGATCCAGGATACCGGCGCATGAAACTAGGTGCCCGTCTTTACGAGGCGCGCAAGGAACTCGCTGTTCGATTAAATCTTCAAAGCATCATTATCGGCGGACGAATCCCAAATTACCACAAATACAAGAATGAAATGACGGCTCGTGAGTATGTTGCTGCAGTTGAGAAGCACAGTATTTATGACCCAGTTTTGTCCTTTCAGCTCCTGCAGGGGTTTACTATTAAACGTATCAACACAAGCTACCTGCCAGATGACAAAGCATCTGATTCTATGGCTACCTTGATGGAATGGAACAACATCGATTATCGTCCAAAGAATAAGCGAATTTATCGCACATCGTTCCCGGTTAGAATCTGTGCGGTTCAGTACATGATGAAAAAAATTGACTCGTTTCAGGATTTTAATCGTCAAATTGAGTACTATGTCGACGTCGCGGCTGATTTCGGATCTGATTTTGTTGTATTTCCGGAGATATTTACAACCCAATTGATGTCATTTCTGGAAGAAAAACGGCCGGATCAGGCAGTTCGACGACTGGCAACCTATACAGATCAATATATTGAACTGTTTACGCAACTCGCAGTACGATATAACATCAACATTGTTGGTGGATCACATTTTGTTGAAGAAAATGGGGATGTCTACAATGTTGGTTTTCTATTCCGTCGCGACGGCACGATAGAAAAACAGTCCAAAATTCACGCCACACCAAACGAGAAAAAGTGGTGGGGCATTTCAGAAGGAAACGAAATTCATGTGTTTGACACGGATTGCGGAAAGATTGCTATCCACATTTCTTACGACATCGAGTTTCCGGAACTCGCAAGGATTGCTGTTGATAAGGGTGCAAACATTATATTTGTACCTTTTTGTACGGAGGATCGTCAGGGGTACCTCCGTGTTCGCTACTGTGCCCAGGCACGTGCGATTGAGAACCAAGTATATACCTGTATTGCTGGAACCGTGGGCAACTTAACGCATGTTGAGAATATGGATATTCAGTACGCACAATCTGGAATTTTCTCGCCTTCCGATTTTGAGTTTGCAAGGGATGGGATTGTAGGGGAATGTGATGCTAACATTGACACCGTAGTTGTTGGTGACGTAGACCTTGAGAAGCTGAGACGTTCTCGGAATTCTGGTTCGCTGCGCCAATTACGCGATCGACGACATGATTTGTATCGAATTGAATGGAATGGATTAGCATAAAGCAGGATTAAGTTGTTTATAACTTAGGGTGTCAAGCACCAGACTTGGATTTGGTGATTGGCAACCTTTATTTGTTTTACTTCCGGAGGGAAAACTTTGGAATCACTGTGAACAGTAGCTTTTTTGGGAAGTATGTTATAATTAACCACGAAAGATAGAAAATCAGTGTATACATTATGCAAGGAGGCTAAGTTGAATGTATATAGAGCTTATAAGACCAATTGAAATATCCATAAAAGATAAAAAGTATAAAGTAAAAGGTAATGTTATCCGGGCTGCGGTGTTTGCAAGAACCAATGTAATCGAAGTTTTAACAGCAGATAACGAATGATTTTATTTTATATACTTTAAAAATTCATTAATATATGGTGATAAACTAGATAAGGTGGAAGAAGAATCATTTATCAATAAAGCATTTCATGAAGGTATTGTGATTGAATCTCCTCATCCAATATTAAATGCATTAATCCCCAATCAATCCGTTTCTATTCAAAATAAAAATAAACTCTTCACTCAACTCCAAATTCATTATTCTTTAAAGGAAATAGCCTATATTGCGACAACACTTGACTCATTTTTTGATAAGGATGAGCTTGTAAAAATTATTGACAAGGTCTTTTTTCACTATAGAAGAAGCGGAAAATTTATGAAGTCATTTCAGATTATTCAAATTTTACATGATTTTGTACCTTCATTAAAATCAGCAAATGAACGTCTAAATTCACAAGAATTCAATTCATATCATGATTTTTACAAATCCTCGAGTTTACCTTCCATCCTAAAAAAGGATCCACTATTTGTTGAACTACTTTGCTTCCAAAATAGATCAAATCCAGAAATGCGTGTTTTTTTAGAAGATATATTTACAAAACAGGATTGTTTACTGGAGTTGTTAGTGCTCTGGATTGAATCTCCAAAGGCTGAATCGATTAAAAAGTACACAGATTTTGCTCTACAACTTGTTACGATGAAAGAATGGATATTCATACTAGGAGAGGTAAATATCAATCCGTATCGAGTTTTACCTGAGGCAAAGTCCATTATTGAAAAAATGATTCAAGAAGATAATTACGAGACAGCGGCCTTATTTTTATTAAATTTCATCCATGATCTGCCAACTTCCTATGATGCTATCCTGAATTCATTATGGGGGAATTTGAATGCTGGATTTGTAGGATCTCACCTAGACGATTTCATATTTATGTTTCAACAGCTAGTCCCCGAAGATCACTCTAAACTATTGGAACAAAAAATCTTTCAACTCGCTGTTATCCTGCTTGAAGAGCATAATCTCAAAGAGGTTCACGAAAAACTTTTACCTATTCAAAAAATACACCCCTATTCAGCGGTGATTCGAAAAATGAATAATATGTTAGCATTATTAGAGGAACCTGATCAGATGATGGAATTGGGGGATTATTATGCAGAGTTTAAACATTTGATAAAGCAATTGATTACTTTTTCTGGGAAATGGAACTTCAACCACAGGACCCTAATCCTGTACAGAAAATAAGTCGTATGTATCAACATAAAGGAATGGTAAAAGAAGCAGCTACATACCAAAAAGTTTACGCGCAAATAAAAAGTAATCAAGGAATAGGCTGAAAACGATCGAATAAATCTGCTGGTCAAAGAAATTATTTCTTGAATAGAAAAAATCAAGATAAGAAGTTCTTCGGAATTGTTTATTTCCGCCCATAGAAAAACTGCTCCTCCAATTGTTAGGTTGTCTAACAATTGGGGGGCAGTTTGTTTCATATAAGGTGTGTGATACTATTCATTTCAAATATAATTTTCTTGGATAAGCTCCGCTAAAACAGGAAACACAACGGCTGCTGGTTTCTGCAAGATTTACATCAACCACCTCCAATAAACCTTCAGTGCTTAAAAACGCTAATGAATCCGCGCCAATTACTTCTCCAATTGCTCGTTCATGTTCATGTCTGTTAGCAAATAACTCCTCTTTTGTCGGCATATCAATACCATAAAAGGGGTCTTCAAAACTGCTTGAGACCTGCGTGCCAGGTCTGGTGGGTTCGATTCCCACGCAGTCCCGCCAAATTAAGATTTTCAATCAAATACATAAATTCTCACCTACACAGTCTTTTGCTCATTTTGAACGAGTCTGTATGAAACTGAGAAGACAAAACTGTGTGTGTTCAGAGCCTTCAAATAACTATATTTGAAGGTTTTTTGCATGAGATAAGGTGCTAGAAAGCATGGAAGAGTTAGCCCAGTTAGAAAGGTAACTGAGACGGTCAATATGTCAGAAATGTTCGAGCGGTTTATGGGGTTCAAACAATCTGAGGGTTTAGCTCCTCGTACTATTGAAGAATATCAGATTCATCTTCAATGGTTACTGGACTATCTTGATGGAGACCTATCAAGCGAGGAAATGACACTAGATGTGTTTCGTGAATGGGTTGACTTCATGTTAAATGAGAAGGGCTTACATCCACAACGGTCACTTTTTAAAATTGATATCTACCCATACCCAATCATTTTGATACAAAACTTTGATTTTAGCAGTAGTATCTGATGACTTTTCGAACATATTATTTTTATAGAACACCGGAAATTCTTTATGTACTAGTTGTAATGTAGGAGGGTTCTTTTTAAACTTCTTTCATTTAGCCAATTTTGATAGTTAGAGCGATAGCTTTTTACTTTGCCAAAAGCAGTACCAATGGCACCTCTTCTATAATAGGAAGGGAATTTATAAAATCGTAGGTTAAACTCTATATATTTAGGAAGAGGGCTTGATTTCGTGATATGTATCAATTTTTCGACTGCCGGCAAGATAGATTTAGTTGATATATCATGTACGTTATCAAACTCATTATCTAACACATCTATAATAAATCCTATTGTTTTTTATAAATATCAAGTGTAGCATCGAAGATGCGTGAATGATTGGTAATTTTGTTTCGTAAAGTTTTAGCTACTTTCATCATCAAACCCGCCTTCCAATTGAAATATATACTCAGTATACGACTTACTACACATTCTGAAAAAAAAGAAAGGCAAGACCATTGCGCCTAACCCCCACTAAATCTGCGATTTTGAAGGGGAATGCGGCGCTAATATTTTTGTTCAATTTAAGGCTATGAAATAATCCCTTTCCTAAATAATTCTCCAATTGCATGTGAACGATTATTTGCGCCGATCTTTTTAACCGCGGTCTTTACATATTGATTAATCGTTAATTCGCTAATTTTCATATTATCAGACATTTCTTTTGTGCTTTCTCCATATGCTATCCTTCTCATTACTTCTAATTCTCTTCGACTTAGGATTTGCATTCCCTCTTCATTATTCCAATTAGCGATCACTTTTCCAACTAATTTCCCATAAAGGGTAAAAGATGATAGCAGTTGATCATCGATCATTGAACCTTCTTCAAAATCTGAGCTGCATATATAACCGAAGACAAACGAACCAAAGCAAATCGGAACAACTAACAGGGAATTAAAGTTGGAAGTAATGGTATATTTGCTGCCCATTTGTTTAAGATATTCAAGCCCTTTGCAAAATTTTGCTTTCTTTTCACTAATCGCTGAGAAAATAATGGGAATAGAACGAATATCATCACGTATTTCACCAATATGTACCCCCCCGGTAGAATCGAGGAAAATTACTCCTTCAGCGAGATAGCCTAGAGGAGAGTATCTTAGTAAATAAGAATTTTGGACAGGGAAAAGTTCCATGTAAATCTCTAATATTTTAAAAAGCTGCTCCTCGTGACTTGAAATAGACCCAAGCCCCTGAATAGATTCTTGAATGGTAGAGTAAAAAACCATAAAACATCCCCTTTTTTTAGGGATATTATACTCTAAAAATACGGAATATTCAATTATTTCAAAAAGGTATAGACTTTAAGATAAACAGCTTGAGATGTCCACCTTGGGATGAACCCAAAAGTGTTAGGAGGGAGATTTTTCAAATAAAACAGGTAAAATGTTATTTTCATTTTGATTGAAAGTTGGGGAGGTAGGTAAATGATGTCAACAAATCAAGTTAATTACTTGGATGCAGTCGTTCTAGGAGCTGGTTTTTCTGGATTATATATGCTTCATAATTTACGAGAGGCGGGCTTCTCTACACGTGTCTATGAAGCTGGGGACGGGGTAGGTGGTGTATGGTATTGGAACCGTTATCCTGGAGCACGTTGTGACATCGAAAGTATTTATTATAACTATACTTTCTCTAAAGAACTTTACCAAGAGTGGACTTGGACTTCTAGATATCCTGAACAGCCGGAAATCTTACGTTATCTTAATTTTGTAGCAGATAAATTTGATTTGCGTCGGGACATTCATTTTAATACACGCATTACTGCTGCACATTACGAGGAAACAAGTAACAGATGGAAGATTCAAATGAATGATGGTACAAGTGTAACTGCAAAGTATTTCATTTCAGGCGCAGGATGTCTTTCTGCTGCCAATCTGCCTAAATTTAATGGCTTAGAAAGTTTTGAGGGTGAGTGGTATCATACCGGCAAATGGCCTCAAGAAAAAGTGGATTTTAAAGGAAAGCGGGTTGGGGTAATTGGCACGGGGTCAAGTGGTGTACAGGCTATCCCCGTTATTGCAAAAGAAGCGGATCACTTGACTGTTTTTCAGAGAACCCCACAATATACAATGCCAGCCAGAAATCACCCTTATGCTCCAGAGTTTATTAATCAAACGAAAGCAAACTTTAACGAAATTAAAAGACAGATGCGCGAATCCCAAACGGGCAATGGAATCCAAATTCGTACTATCTCAGCTCTATCGGATCCACCGGAAAAACGTCATCAGGTATATGAAAAGGCTTGGGAAGAAGGGGGTTATGCTTTAACATCCGCTTATTACGACCTTTTAATTAATGAGGAGGCGAATCATACAGCTGCTGATTTTATTCGGTCGAAAATAAAAGAAATCGTCCATAACCCTGAAATCGCTGAAAAGCTGCTTCCAAACTATTATTTTGGCACAAAACGTCCAATCTTGGACACTGATTATTATGAAACATATAACAGAGAAAATGTCACGTTAGTTGACGTCAAGAAGGCGCCAATTGTAGAGATAACTCCAAAAGGGCTTCGAACAAAGGAAAAAGAGTATGAACTAGACATCCTTGTTTTTGCTACCGGTTATGACGGGATGACAGGACCATTATTTAAAATTGATATACGAGGCAAAGACGGAGTGTTACTAAAGGAAAAATGGGAAGAAGGTTCTATGGTAAGAACTTATCTCGGTCTTGCAACTGCTGGTTTCCCTAACTTCTTTATGATTACGGGACCTGAGAGTCCGTCTGTACTAGTAAATATGCCAACGGCGATTGAGCAGCATGTTGAATGGATTGCCGATTGTTTAGATTACATGCGTGAACATGAGATAGAAATTTTCGAACCAACGGTAGAGGCAGAAGAAGCATGGAGCAAGCATTGCCGAGAGGTTGCGGAAATGACTCTTTATGTGAAAACTGATTCCTGGTACACCGGTTCAAATATTGCAGGTAAACCACGGAGTTTCCTAATTTATCTTGGGGGATTTGACACATATAAGCACAAATGTAATGAAGTTGCTGCTTTGGGGTACAATGGATTTACTTTGTCTACTAAAGATGGTTTCTCGCAGAAAGGGAGTATATAAATGTCTTTAAAAAATGGTGAAGCGTTAATTACTGGAGCTGGAAGTGGCATAGGCAGGTCTGTAAGTTTTAAATTGGCAGAAAAGGGAATGTGCGTCGTTGTTGTTGACTTAGATGAAAAAGGAGGAGAAGAAACACTTTGTCTTATAAAAGAAAGTGGAGGTGAAGGGATTTTTATTCAAGCAGATGTATCGAAAAACTCTGATGTAGAAAAATATGTTTCCACTGTTAAAAATCTGTATGGAAGAATAGAGTGTTTTTTAATAATGCTGGTGTTCTTAGTAAACCAACTCTATTAGCCGATTATAGCGAGGAAATGTTTGATCGAGTGATAGCAGTGAATTTAAAAGGTGCTTTTCTAGGACTTAAACATGTATTAAAGGTCATGGAGGAGCAACAATCTGGGGTGATCATTAATACAGCTTCGACAGCAGGCGTTCAAAGTACAACTTATTTAGGGGGATACTCTGCGTCCAAGCATGGGGTAATAGGTCTAACGAAAACTGCCGCAGTAGAATATGGATCAAAAGGGATAAGAATAAATGCTATTTGTCCAGGCGGTGTCGAAACAAATATGACGAAACATATGGATATAAATAACCCTGAGCAGAATGGTCCACTTGGAAGACCTGCTACACCTGAGGAGATAGCTAATGTTGTTTACTTTTTGGCATCAGAAGAAGCTAGTTATATGAATGGTTCTATTGTTACAATCGATGGTGGATTAACAGCATAATTTTTTAAGAGAGAAGTAAGTGGATTATTGAAATGTAAACGTATACATTGCATTTCTCTGAATAAGTTCAAATAGAAGAAATAATGATTTAGGGGGTATTGATATATGAAAAATAGAATTGATCCTGAATTAAGAGAGGTACTTGAATTATTTCCGCCACTTGATTTAGACAATCTTGAGGCAACAAGACAGGGTATGAAGGTAATCTCGCAATCTATTGATATCCCCGTTGATGAGTCTGTTTCAATTTCTAACAGAATGGTACCGGGTTCACAGGATCATCCTGCCGTTAGGGTACGAATATATGAACCGAAGGAAAAAAATGGTGTTTCACCTGGCCTATTATGGATTCATGGGGGCGGTTATGTCCTTGGCATTCCTGAAGGGGATGATATTTTGTGCCAACGGTTTGTGACAGAAGCGAATTGTGTAGTAGTTTCCGTAGATTATCGTCTCGCTCCAGAACATCCGTACCCAGCAGGATTAGAAGATTGTTATGCAGTGCTGAAATGGTTTTCTGAACATGCATCTGAATTAGGGGTTGATTCCTCTAGGATTGGAGCAGCGGGAGCAAGTGCTGGGGGCGGATTAACCGTAGCACTTACTTTACTTGCAAGAGATCGAAAAGGTCCCGAATTATGTTTCCAAATGCCATTATATCCAATGATAGATGATCGTAATAATTCACCGTCTAGTATAGAAATAACAGGTAATATGGTATGGAATCATGATTTGAATCAAAAAGGTTGGACTATGTACTTAAATGGTGAAAATGGTACAGATCATGTATCCAAGTATGCAGCCCCAGCGCGAGCAACTGATTTATCAGGTCTGCCTTACACCTATACATGTGTAGGACAATTAGATCCATTTCGTGATGAAACACTGGATTACGTAACCCGCCTTTGTCGGGCTGGCGTTGATGTTGAATTCCATCTGTATCCGGGGTGTTATCACGGATTTGAAGGTGTCGTGCCAACCGCTGCAGTTAGTCAAAGGGCACTGACCGAATATATTGGTGCGGTTAAATATGTACTTAATCGTCATTCACTTGTAAAAAAAGGCTAATTGTTCTCGAGGATGCTTCAAGTTGGGGATTTTTGTAAATGAAGGCTTTGTTAAATAGTATTGTTGTTTTTCAGGTATAAAATATGGGAACGTCCGATTTGGACGTTCCCGTTCTTATTCCATTAAAGCCCCCTATAATGGAATAACTGTAGCTTTTTTAAAAGCTGCGTTTCCCTGCCCAAGCTCCTTGCACTTAGGAAATGGCTGGTATTTTAATATTAATTATGGTAATTAGGAATATTAATAATTTCTATAAGGGGAATTTGGTGTCCGATTTAATCCCATTGCAATTATGCCATTTGTCTGCTTTGTTAATTGTACCGGAGCGATTTTTATCAGAAACAGATATGTATCATTGATTGCCATTACGTTGTCATTGCCAGCTGGCTATAACATCATCATTAGTCATGGTGTGCCTTCATTTTATTTCTACAGTATATTACCTGAACCTGGAACTCCATTAGAAACATTTTATAACTGGGGAACAAATTATTATGTTTTAGGTCTAACCATTAACCCAATCTATAATCTCCTGGTTCTTTCGATTGCAACAGCCATTATGCTTTCAATCTACACAATTTACAACATTATTCCCAAAAATAAAGGTCTAAATAGATAAATATTTATTTTAATCCGCTAATCAATGCCATAGCGGATTTTTTTATATGCAAAGCAGTACTTTTTGCCATTACACTTCCAATAGTTCACCAGAAAGTCATAAAAAACAAATATTATTTCCCCTTACCCTAACCCTATCCCTTCCTTCTATCTATATAAAGGATGAATGAATAAATAAGAGGTGACAGGATATGTGCGGTTGGGTGAAGTTATATCGGGATGTGCTGGAGACAGAATTGTGGAAGGAGGTTGTTCCGTTTCGACTATTTTTGCTGTTGTTGATACAGGCATCCCGGGAAAATGGAAAAATGGTCTGCGGAATTCCTTTGAAAAAGGGGCAATACATCAGGGCGTATTCGAAACTAGTTGAAGACCTTGGGTACCGGGAGGGCAGAGGAGAGAAGCTGTATTCAAAAAGTACTATTAAGTGGGCTGCTGATAAACTAGTCAAAAAGGGCTTGATCGCCACAGAGGAATTAAGCATCGGAACTCTATTTACCGTGCTACGGTATGAGGACATTCAAAATGGCGGAAATATTGATTTTTTTTGCCCTCCTATTCGCGGAACGATGATGCAACAACCGGGAAACAAGCACGAAACGAATGTGCAACTAAATCAAGAACTAGAGAATAAAGAGAAGGAAAAAATTGAAGATGATCAAGAGAGTTCCCTTCGGGCGGGAGGGGAATTTGAATCGAGAAAAAATGCCATCACTGAACGGTTTATTAAACTTCGAAACCGGGGCAGGGTCTTGTCTGTAAAGGACATAAATGCATTGGAGAGAGTTGCTAAGCATCATATTCCGTTAGAGATGATTTTAGACTGGATGGATGAGACGTATTTCAATTAAATAAAAAATAACCCAAATGAAACGATTAACAGCATGGTATATTACGAAACTGCGATTTTAACACGAATACATAAAAGTAAACTGAAAAAACAAAGTAAATCTGAAACGCTGCAGGAAAGAATAAAGCGCCTAGACGTACAGGGACGACTGGGGTAAGGGGTGCTAGTGATGAATCATATTGAGGCAAATCAAATTCTAGAAAAAATTGAATCTATCTATACCCAGTTTAGAATCAATGATGAAGCGATCATTCTATGGATAAAAACCCTAAGTGGAATGGATTACAACCGGGTATTGCAAAACCTGATGACGTACATAGCAAAAAGCCCTTTCCCACCCACTATTTCAGACATTGCTGCTTTTTGTGAAAAAAGAAATCCATTTCCCGATAAGATGAAACAATGGGAGCAGGAAGGGAGAGAGCGGATTGAACGGGACAATAAATATGCAGTCAGGAAACCTTTGCCTCAATGGCTATAATGCCGATGAACAAACTGAACTACTTGAGGCAGAAAATATGGTTTTGGGAGCGGTCTTTTTAGAGCCCTCCATCATACACGAACTTATTCTGGAACCACAACATTTTTTCCAGAGAGGTATTCAGTTCATTTTTAAAGCAATGTTGGAACTTCGGCAGCAAGAGCGGATGATTGATATGATCACCATGATGGATCAACTAGGTACGGGAAAACTCCAAGCCATTGGCGGTATCAGTTACCTTTCCTGGCTGTCTGTTACATGTCCGTCAGCTGCTAATGTTGAGGAGTACCAAAGGATTGTGCTTGAACATTTTAAAAATCGAGAGCTGAAGCGGGTCGCAGCTGACTTTTTAAATAATGGAAGTATGGAGGACGCAGAACGCTTCTACCAAACCTATATCCACATGCAAGAGCTCGGCCGGGTGCATAAGGATACGAAACAGGATGTCATTATGGAGATTTACGATGAAATGTATGAAGACCATGGTGACATTCAGGGAATCGATACAGGGTATGTTTCGCTCAATCAAATGACAAGTGGATGGAACAAAGGGGATTTAATTATCCTGGCTGCCCGACCTTCAGTGGGGAAAACGGCTTTTGCTTTGAACCTGGCCATGAACTGCTGTAAAAAAGGCGGTGTTGTTGACTTGTTTTCCCTTGAAATGCCTAACAAGCAGCTCGTTAAAAGGATGTTAAGCAACTTAACCGGAATAGACGGCGCAAAATGGAGGAATTCTTACCGGCTATTTACGGAGGAGGACCGAGCAAAAGCAACGACAGCACTTGAGATTTATTACAAATGGAATTTCCAAATCGATGACCATTCCACACAAACTGTCTCCGACATTCGTGCAAGGATACAAAAGACAAGGCGGGAATTTCCGGACAGCGATTATCTTGTCGTGATCGACTACCTTCAGCTAATTTCCGTAACGGGGAAACATGACCGTCATGATCTGGCGATTGCCAGTATCACACAAGAATTGAAACGGATTGCCAAACAATATCAGGTTCCCATTATCCTACTATCCCAATTGTCTAGGGGAGTGGAGCAAAGAATTGATAAACGCCCCCGAATGTCTGACCTCCGAGACTCCGGCAGCATCGAACAGGACGCAGATGTGATTATGCTCCTTTACAGGGATGAGTACTACAATAGAGAAAATGAAGAAAACAAGATTATTGAAATTGAGATTGCTAAGCAGCGAAATGGCCCGGTTGGAACGGTTAAGATGGTGTTTGAGAGAGAAGTTGGGGTGTTTGTTGATGTTTTGGATACCAAAAAGAAAAGTCTTCATAATGAGCTTTGATAGAATTATTTATCTTAACTAGGAAACATAATTTTTGCAGGAGCGCTAAAACGAAAAAACTCGCTGCTGGCGAGTTTCTTCTTTTCCAATTGCTATGTAAATTTCAGATAAGCACCTCAAAAAGGAACCCTCTAATTCTAATTGAGAAGGTTTTCGTTACCTTATATTCGTAAATATCTATTTTGTTATATTCAATTTTTTTAGTCTTTTTTTAATATCATCTAATACATTTAACTTACCTTTAATAAACGCTTTGCTAGGGCTGTTGCTGCAGCATTATTCCAAGGTTGCAGAAAGAATTTCTATTCCAATTCCGCGGAAGTTTCAAGTATAATGAACCATATTCAGATTATGCATATGATATTTCTTTGAGAGAAATCCTATAGATAAGCGGGATAAATACAAAAAAACGAGGTTAATACATGAGTGAAACAAGATTTGAGGGTTTTAATTTAAGCGATGAAATAAGAAGATCTTTAGAAGTATTAAAATATGAAGCTCCGACAGAGGTTCAGAGTAAAGTCATTCCATTAGCATTGGCAGATCAAGATCTCGTCGTAAAATCTCAAACTGGCAGCGGTAAGACTGCGTCCTTTGGAATTCCTATTTGCGAAATGATTGAATGGGAAGAAAAATTGCCACAGGCCTTAATCCTTACACCAACCAGAGAGCTGGCTGTTCAAGTTCGTGAAGACATTACGAATATTGGAAGGTTTAAACGGATCAAAGCAATGGCCGTTTACGGAAAAGAACCTTTTACGAAACAAAAAGAAGAATTGAAACAAAAAACTCATGTAGTTGTTGGTACCCCAGGACGTGTTATGGATCATATTGAAAGAGAAACCCTGGTTTTAGATAAAATAAAGTATCTAATTATAGATGAAGCTGATGAAATGCTTAATATGGGTTTTATCGATGAAGTAGAAGCAATTATTAATCAACTCCCTTTAAATAGAGTAACAATGGTATTTTCGGCAACATTACCTAAAGATGTTGAAACCCTCTGCCATAAGTATATGGAAAATCCCATTAATGTTGAAATTGAGGCTGGCGGGATCACGACGGATACTATAGAACATCGTCTAATCGAAGTGAAGGAAGATGAAAAAAATTCACTTCTGAAAGACGTTACCGTCGTTGAAAATCCAGACAGCTGCCTTATTTTTTGCCGCACAAAAGAACATGTCGATACTGTCTATACCGAATTGGAAGAATCCAATTATTCTTGTGAAAGACTCCATGGCGGATTAGAACAACAAGATCGGTTTGCTGTAATGGATGGTTTCAAAATGGGGAATTTCCGTTATTTAGTTGCCACCGACGTAGCAGCAAGAGGAATTGATATTGATAATGTGACACTTGTTATCAACTATGATGTTCCAATGGAAAAAGAGAGTTATGTCCACCGGACAGGCCGAACTGGCCGCGCAGGAAATGAAGGAAAAGCGATTACGTTTGCGACACCTTATGAAGGAAAATTTGTTAAAAATATTGAACGGTATATTGGCTTTGAAATTCCAAAAATGGATGCACCGAAGCCCCATGAAGTTGCTAGTAAGAAGGCTGCTTTCGAAGAAAAAATAAGCGGCCGACGAGTCGTAAGAAATAATAAAACCGCAAGAATTAACCAAGATATCATGAAACTATATTTTAGCGGTGGAAAAAAGAAGAAGCTTCGAGCGGTAGATTTTGTTGGAACGATTGCGAAAATTCCTGGAGTAACTGCAGATGATATTGGAATTATTACTATCCAGGATCAAATGTCCTATGTTGATATTCTTAATGGAAAAGGCTCGCTCGTTTTACAAGCTATGGAGAATGCAACCATAAAAGGAAAGAAGTTAAAAGTTAGTAAAGCACTTAAATAATTAAACACAGCAAGGACGATATGCCACACCTAATCGTCCTTTAAGTTATTTTGGAATGTGTCCAAAATTCCATGTTGTAGGTTTGAACAATAGGACATGGAAAAGAAACTCCATTTAATCTATGACTTCGCCCCCTACTAATCAAGCGTTTGATTAGACTGACCTTTTTTTAGCCTATATCTAAAATAATTAATCCTACCCTAAAGAAATAAATACTGACTAAAAAAGTGGTTATATAACACTTTTTTAGTCAGCTTCTTTTTTTATAAATGATGGTTCCCTCAGGTCAGAAAATCTATAAATTCCCCCAAAAAACATGCTGATGACAGTTATAACATTGCCTGGCCTAGTAAGTTCCATTACATGAAGGCGATAAAGTTTTAAATTGAAGTGATAAAGGTGAGAGACCTCGGAAGGGAAGCAGGGGTTAAAAAACGTGTCAGTCCCCATACATTCCGACATACTGGAGCATTATGGTATATAAAAAATGGTGGAGCCCCATTTAGCTTACAAAAGACTTTAGGGCATAAGTCATGAGCTTGACACGTAAATACATTCAGATGAGTAATATGGATGTCCAAGGACAACACAAGAAATTTTCAGCTATAAATAATTTAGTTAAATGAATTATTTAATAAAAGGAGTAAAGCATATCAATTAAAGAAGTTGAGAACACACTGAGCCGCTGTGAAATCTTTTTATTTAGGGTAAAAAGCCACTTTTTAGCGGAAAGTCTTTTTTGTTTTACTCAAATTTTGACCATGCTAGAAATAACTGAAAAATATGGAGGTTCTATTAAATGAATAAATTCAGTGAGCGATTAACAGTAGGGGAAAAAGAAAAGCTGCTAGTAAGTTTACCCAGCCTTATTTTTTATCAACTTAGATACCGTTTCTTTAGAAGAAATCAATGCCATTGTATATGATATAAATCATGCAGCGAACCAATATTCAACAATCAATACACGATACATTTTCCATCTCTGAAGAATCATCCATTAGAACCTTAAGGTCAATGGTTGCTAATCAAAGGATAGACTAAGCTACTTGGTTGAGTTCTTGGAGAAGATGGACCACCCAGTATATAAGAAGGCATTCGTCACTGGCTACTGTGAAAGCAATTTATTCGGGTGATTCCCCTGGCGATAAAAAACATTAAAGGTTCTATTCAGCTCGCTAAGCTTTCAATGCAATGAAGATTGAACTAACTTTCATTAGTTAATCATCCATACCGAGCGTAATAACCATCCCAGAATGCCATTTACAATCAACAATAAAACTGTTAATTTGATAGTTGACTTCATTTCATCACGATTCTCGGTTTTGACTAGGGGAGTGGAACTGAAGTAATATTTCATCAAATGAAACAAGAACTTAAATAAACCAGCAATAAGAATGAGAAGGAATAATATATTTGAGATACCTATAAATAGATTTGAAACCTTTTCCTCAAGTGTGTCGTTTCCTGCAGCCATTGCAATTTTAGGAAAAAAAGCAACCATCAAAACAACAATTGACCAAAATAAATTCAATCCACCTATCCCTTTTTTAGGTAATAAATTTCTCACACTCATTCCTCCTAAACCCATAAAATTAATAATTAATACCTCTTTCTGTTGTTGAGCATTCTGATGATTGTCCTTCTATCCATTGGAATATACGATTCCGGTTGAAAATCACAGTATTCATTTATGGACAAATAATGATTTACTTAAATATATGAAGGATTAAACTCCATTAATCCTTGAT
Source organism: Neobacillus sp. NRS-1170 (assembly GCF_050468025.1). Classification (NCBI taxonomy): domain Bacteria; kingdom Bacillati; phylum Bacillota; class Bacilli; order Caryophanales; family Bacillaceae; genus Neobacillus; species Neobacillus sp. NRS-1170. The sequence goes on from NZ_JBITPF010000028.1 coordinate 46,325, forward strand.
GCATTTAAATTATATAACTTTAGCTGCTTTTTAAAATTTCTCTTACTAGGTCATTGGAGAAATTGTGAATGCTTGTACCTATTACTTGAGTTAAACATCGGCTGCCATTATCGGCAGTTTTTCTTCATCAAGTAACGGTCAGATTAGTTGAAGAAAGAATAAATGGAAATTTAAAGGGAAATATACCAAGAAAACCTAATCTTGAGGATGAAAGAAAAGGAATTAATAAAAATAATAATTGCTGTAATAATATTTTTATATGCAATTTATGATATTTTTCGACTTATTAGGCATAGTAGAGACCAAAAAATAGCTCTTAAAGAGAATAGGTTAAAAACATATTCGGGGAAAGTGGATAGAGAATTTAAAAGAGGAATGATTCCCCATATTATTTAAGTGTTAATTAATACTGTCTTTTTCTTTTTGGAATGACAATATTAGAAAACAAGTTTCTTAAACGGGTAGAATCACCGTAGCATTCAGAGAAAATTGTATGTTTAGATTTTTCACTTAAATTATCGGGTGCAAGAGTTAAAGATCGGGCTGTCATTTTGGCAGCATTTCTTGTTCCACGTATCAGTAAAGTTATGGAAGGAATCTCATTCGTATGGTTCTAAATATAGATATACAAAAGGGGTAAAGAAATGTTTATTTATAAATATCAAAGATTAATGGAGGATTATATCAACGGGGTAATTACTGTTGAGGATTTTGAACGCGACTATCTAAAGATATTTAGAAATGAGACTGAAAGAATGGGACAGGCAATAGGAAAAATTACATAAGAAGAGTCAGCATTAGATAATAAAGAATAATTGTATATTAAAAACTGACAAGAAAAATGCCTATAGATATTATATAATTATGTAAATGGTAAAAAACGTGGAGTTCCATGTTCATCCGTCTTCACCAATACATGGGCGGTTAATGAATCTTTATACAAAAAAGGAGGTACCGCCTTGGTATCATCGAAAGACGTCGCAAAACACGCAGGCGTATCCCAAACAACTGTTTCTCGTGTATTAAACACGCCAGAATTTGTTAAAAAACCTACCCTTGATAAAGTTATGAAAGCAATTGACGAGTTGAACTATATACCTAATGCTCATGCGCGGTCACTTGTCCAAAATAAAACAAATACAATTGCTCTTTTATCCGGACCTCTGCACAACCCGTTTTTTGTTGATACAACATCCGCGATTATAAATTATGCTAATGAAATGGGGTACCGGGTAAACGTACAGTACGTTAACGATAATAAATTGCCTGAAGCATATGCGACGGCTTTTGAAAATAAAGTGGATGGAATCATTCTATCGTGTATTTTGATAGATGATCCAATATTCGAAAAGCTTAAACAATTGGATATTCCATTCATTACATACAATCGAAAGCATAAAAAAAATGAAAACTTTGTTGAAATTGATAATTTTGAAGCGGGATATTTATCCGCAAAACACATGATTGAGCTAGGTCATAAAACCATTGCATGGGTTGGAGGACCTTTGACAGTCAGTACATTTAACAACCGTTATTCTGGATTTCTTCAAGCAATCATAGATTATAACCTACCATTTTCCGAACAATATATCTTCAACACTGATACTTCTAAACAAGAAATTTCAACTGCTTTTCATCACCTAATGAAACTGGAGCATCGTCCTACCGCCATTTGTACGGGTGCGGATGCTTTGGCATTAAATTTAATAGACGATGCCATTAGTGAAGATTTCAGAGTACCGGATGACTTAAGTATTATTGGGATTGATAACGTAGACATTAGTCAGCATGGATTGATCCAATTGACGACTGTAGGCAGTATCTCACAGCAAAATTTAGGACTCTTGGCAATCTCTGAATTAATTGAAATGATAGAAAATAAAAAAAATTATTGCATTAAAATAACTGAACCTGTTAAAATATTCAACAGAAGAACAACTAGAAAAATAGAAAATGAACAATAAGGTTTGATTTTCTATTTTGCTTCAAAATGAATACGTAACCATTTTGAATGGTTCATAACCTAAAATTCTTTCAACCTTTCACTAAGGAGGAAAGGTTGAAAGAATGAATGTAGTTTTCTCAAAAATGGTTACGTATTCATAAGCGGATATACAAAAGGGGTAGTATTTTCACAGAGATTTGAAAGGGGTTACAACCAAAAGGGGGAGAAATGATTTATGAAATGGAAAAATCGTCGTCATGGGGATGAATCACCATTCATGCCAGCGGGGCCTTTTAAGATTAGGCTGCCCTTTATTCATTACCGGTTTGAATGGCCAGATTATGTTCAAGGTCTATTAATGTGTGCGGTTGACTTGGGGGCTATTACTCTATTAGGCCAACATTTACACATGCCATTTGAGGTTGCTTTAGCGGTTGTTGTATTGAACGGGCTGTTTTATTTGCTTCACCATATATTGGGTGATCCCGTTATTCCAGGATGGATTACACCAGCGATTCCGCTTATTGTCTTGTTTGTTACTCAATTTGATGAGGGGCCAGATCGGGTTTATGCACTCGTCGCCTTTCAGTTAACATTAGGTATTTTATCCATCATTCTAGGTGTTACCGGCTTAGCAAGTAAAGTTGTCCATATGATTCCAAATGCAATTAAAACAGGAATCATACTTGGGGCTGGTATTGGAGCAGTCACTTCCGTTTTTGGAGCAGGCGGACAATTTGAAAAATTCCCGTTCACCATTTCGATTTGTATAGGATTTGCCTTTTTCCTTACTTTTTCAAAGTCATTTGAACGCATTAGAAAAAATAATAATGGATTTTTATTCACTCTATTAGGTAATCTTGGCATTCTTCCGGCAATTTTTCTCGCAGTAATTGTTGCCCCGCTATTTGGAGAAGCAAACTGGCCTGATATTCAATGGGGATTTAGTAAACCAGATTTTGCGACCCTGTTTGCGGAGTACACTGTTTTCGGATTAGGATTTCCAGCGTTCGCCTTTTTTCTAAAGGCAATCCCTGCCGTGCTGGCTACGTATCTAGTGGTATTCGGTGATGTTCTTAAAACGAAAGCATTGCTTTCTGAATCCGATGTAGTTAGAACCGATGAAAAAGTGGATTACAATCCAAACCGGGCCCATTTAATTTTTGGGGGCAGAAACACATTGATGAGTATGATTGGTCCTGATATTACCATGTGTGGTCCAATGTGGGCTGCGATGCAGGTGGTCGCCATTGAACGCTATAAAGAAGGAAAAAAAGCGATGAATTCCTTTTTTGGGGGAATTGGATCTTTCCGTTGGGGTACAAATACAGCCCTTTTATTATTGCCAATCGTCAGCTTAGTTCAGCCGATTCTAGGTGTAGCTTTAGCTTTGACATTGCTTGTCCAAGGTTATGTAAGTGTCCGGATTGGGATCATGCAGGCACGGAGCCAGCGTGATTTAGGAATAGCTGGAATTGTGGCTGCCCTCCTTGTCATCAAAGGTGCTTCATGGGCATTTGCAGTTGGAATCCTGCTTTGCTTCTTAATTTATGGTAAAGACTTCTTCAAAGGAGAAGTGGATGCTACATTCGTCAAAGATTCCTTGGATTCATCTAAAAAAGAAGAAATGAAAGAGGTAAGTTAAATGAAAAAGCAGTATTACGTAAACGGTGATTGGAAGACTGCAGAGAAATTTGCAGATCTCCACTCCCCATACTCTAAAGAAGTAATCGCTCAAATTCCACAAGCAACACGTGAGGAAGTAAACCAAGCAATTGACATCGCCTACAACACAAGAAAACAAATGGAAGAACTGACTGCCTATGAGCGTGCAGCGATTTTAGAACATATTGCACAACTATTCATTGAAAATCGACAAAAGGCCGCTGAAATTATCTCGTTAGAAGCAGCAAAACCGATGAAATTCGCATTAGGAGAAATAGATCGTACGATTGAAACCTATAAATTTGCGGCTGAAGAAGCCAAACGATTGACTGGGGAAATGATTCCAATGGATGCAGCGAAAAATGGTGCCAATCGCTTCGGTTACACGATCGAGCTGCCACTTGGAGTCATTGGGGCGATTACTCCATTTAACTTCCCGCAAAACCTGGTTGCACATAAAGTGGGGCCTGCGATTGCAGCCGGTAATACAATCGTCCTTAAGCCTGCGTCACAAACACCTCTTTCAGCCCTGTTTTTAGCTGAATTAATTGATCAAACGGCATTGCCTAAAGGTGCCTTTAACGTAATTACGGGTAGTGGCAGAACCGTGGGTGATACATTGGTTACCAGTGACAAAGTAAAAATGATCACATTCACTGGCAGTCCCTCTGTTGGTATCGGGATCCGCAACAAAGCTGGCTTGAAAAAAGTGGCTCTTGAACTGGGTTCGAATGCTGGGGTAATTATCGATAAAAATGTTGATTTGTCCAAAATCGTTCCTAAATGTGTTGCTGGAGCTTTTTCAAACCAAGGTCAGGTTTGTATCTCATTGCAACGTACCTATGTAATGGATGAATTATTTGATGAATTTATTGAACAATTTACTGCTGCAGCGAAGCAGTTAGTCATGGGCAGCCCGCTTGCAGAAACAACTGATATTTCTGCCATGATCAATCCCGATGAACAAGAAAGGGCACTTAGCTGGGTACAAGAAGCTTCCCAGAACGGTGCTGAAATCGTAACAGGCGGCGAAATTGAAAATGGAGTCTTCTTGCCAACCATCTTAACAAACGTGGACGCCACTCTAAAAGTATCTTGCCAGGAAGTTTTTGCACCGATTGTAGTTGTCAATCGTATTTCTTCTGTTGAAGAAGGGATTGCAGCCATTAATGATTCCAATTATGGCCTGCAAGCAGGAATCTTCACAAATGACATTCAAACAGCATTCAAAGCTTCAAAAGAGTTTGAAGTTGGCGGTGTCATGATCAACGATATTCCAACTTACCGTGTAGACCAAATGCCGTACGGAGGAGTAAAAGAAAGCGGCACGGGTAAAGAAGGTTTAAAATATGCAATCCATGAAATGACTGAAACAAAACTTGTCGTTTGGAATCAAAATTAAGGAGTGACCAGAATTGTCCGAAAAAATTACCTTTACACCACTTAGTTATACTGGATGGGATTCTCTTGCTCACCTTTTAGATGAAGTAAAACGCTTTGATGTGAAAAAGATTCTTGTCATAACCGACCCGTTCCTTAAAGACATTGGATTGACAAATAAAGTTGTAGATCCCCTTGAAGAAGCAGGTTATGTAACAGAAATTTATACAGATGTTGTTCCAGAGCCCCCGCTAGCTATCGGAGAAAAATTGGTGGCTTACACCCGTGAAAATCAATTCGACATGGTCATTGGAGTGGGTGGAGGAAGTGCATTGGATTTAACGAAGCTTGCAGGGGTATTGGCTTCACATGGAGGGAAGGTAGAAGACTACTTAAACTTAACAGGTTCGAAAAAGATTACGAACAAAGGTCTTCCTAAAATCCTAATTCCTACAACTTCAGGGACGGGTTCTGAGGTCACGAATATTTCCGTTTTATCCCTGGAAACGACTAAAGATGTTGTAGCGCATGACTACTTATTAGCTGATGTGGCAATTGTGGATCCTGCTTTAACCATTTCATTACCTCCAAAAGTAACAGCTGCAACAGGCGTTGATGCACTTACACATGCGGTAGAAGCTTATATTTCTAAAAATGCGAGTGTTGTATCTGATGCGTTAGCCTTGCAAGCGATCCGCCTAATCAGCAACTCGATTCGTACAGCTGTATCGAACGGTCAAGACAAACAAGCTCGTACTGATATGAGCTATGGAAGTTACCTTGCAGGTCTTGCTTTCTTCAATGCCGGGGTTGCTGGTGTTCACGCATTAGCTTACCCTCTCGGAGGCCAATTTCACATTGCACACGGTGACTCAAATGCCGTATTGCTTCCATATGTATTTGGCTATATTCGCCAAAGTTGTGAAAAACGGATGAAAGATATCTACGATGCAATGGGCTTTAGTTCTGCGAATCTTTCACAAGAGGAAGCATCATATAGATGTGTAGCCGAATTAAAACGATTAGTAGAAGATGTAAATATTCCTTCTTCTTTAAAAGGATTTAACATTGTTGAGGATGCACTTGAAAGTTTAACGAATGATGCGGTTGAGCAAAAACGTATTTTAGCTCGCAGTCCAATGCCTTTATTAAAAGAAGATATCTATACCATTTATAAAGCTGCATTTGATGGCGTAGTTGTTGAAAAATCTAGAGATAGTAAGACTGTAGTCCATAATTGAAGATACTAGGGAGCATTCGAGTAGGGTATGAAGAGGTTCCTCAAACAGCAGTGCAATTTAATTTGCACTGCTGTTTTTTTGTGCGCCCGGCATGGGTGTAGTCCCTAGGGTGAAAGTCCCGAGCCATGAAGGCGAGAGATCGCAAATCAGTCAAGCGATTCTTGAAAAAAGCCTTGGCTTTTTAGTATGTTTTCCATCGATTGTTTAGTTGTAGTATAAGATGCGATTCCTCTAGAGAATAAATACGCTTTATTCTTTTTTTTATATCTGTAGACCATAACCAGATTTTTTGGACTGGTGCATATTAGTATAGTGCTGAATATCAATAAAATAATGTTATGGTTACCATAACATTTCGTAATTTTACAAAAAATTCATAAAAATTTAAAATATTTTTAATATAAGCTGCAGCAGCCAAGAACACGAACTAAAAGCAACTTATATTAATTTTTCATTGTGGTGCTAGAACTTCAAAGCACTTGCAATGAATCTCTAAATCTTAGACATACTGATACTATTACTATAAAAAAGACTCATGATCAGTATGGGAAATGTTTTGAGTTATTTGTAGGGGGGGGCATTTTTTTTTATTGCCAAAAAATAAAGAGAAGGGGAGAGGCGATTGAAGAAACGTCAAAAATTGAAAAAGTTCATAGCGATAGGGTTGGCATCATTATTAACCATTTCAGGTTCAGCGACTTTTGCAGGTGATGCAAGTGTATAAACTGTAAAAGTAGAATCGGTAAAACCTAATGAACTGATTAGACGAGACAGCTCAGATCAAGAGACTGCGGTAGTACCGACAGAACTAAAAGAACACGACAAAGTCCGTGTTATCGTTGAGGTAGAAGGAGATCCAGCAATCTCCTATTCTATTGAAAAAAGTATAAAATATAAAGATTTATCAGAAACAAAAAAAGTAGAGTTGAAAACAGAAATAGGAAAAACGAATTCAATTATCTCAAAGGAGTGAAAAGGATTAGTTAGGTAAATTCAATCTAAATATGGAGGTACAACATGATAAAAATCTACAAAAAATGGCTTGCATTATCGATAGCTTTCATACTTACCATAAGTTCATTTGCTGTACCAGCTGGAAATTATGTTAAGGCTTATGCAAAGGACAATATTGAGACAAGCTATAACCGGGAATCTAAAGAAATAATAGAAAATAAAATAAGTCCAGAACTTAAAAAAGAATTTGCCAACAAGTCTCAAAATACCTTTCTAGTTAAATTTAAGGATCAGGTAGATACAGTCAAGGTTGCTAATGAAGCTAAGGCTAAGAATAAGCAACTATCAAATGTAAAAAAAGAGTTAGTAGTTCGTTCATCAATCGTTTCTGAATTAAGAATTAAAGCAGATTCATCACAGAGTAATTTGAAGAAGTATTTAGAAAAAGAAAAAAATAACGGAAATGTAAAGGATATTAAATCGTTTTACATAGTAAATGGTATGGCAGTTAAAGCAACAGAGGAAGTTATGAAAAACATAGCAGCTATGCCTGAGGTTGAAAGTATAAAACCTAATGGAATTACAAAGTTAATCGAGCCTGAAAAAACTACTGGAGCTGCTATTCAAGCGGTTGATAATGTAGAATGGAGTCTTAAAAAAATTGGGGCGCCTGACGTTTGGACCTTGGGAATAGATGGAACAGGGATAGTCGTTGGTAGCATAGATACAGGAGTTCAGTGGGATCACCCTGCATTAAAGACAAAATATAGAGGATATGACCCAAATAATCCATATAATCCAAATCATGAATTCAATTGGTTTGATGCAACTGAAACTCACGGTTCAGTACCCTACGATGATCTCGGTCATGGAACCCATACAGTCGGTACTATGGTTGGTTCAGAACCAAATGGAACAAATAAGATAGGTGTTGCGCCAGGAGCAAAGTGGATAGCTGCTAAGGCATTTACAGAAGATGGCGGAGCTGATGCTGATTTAATAGCAGCCGGTGAATGGATGCTTGCACCTAAGGATAGAAATGGAGTACCACATCCAGAAATGGCTCCTAATGTTATTAATAACTCATGGGGAGGCAGTCCTGGAGTAGATGATTGGTATAGAACTATTATAAGAAACTGGAGAGCAGCAAATATAGTCCCAGTATTTGCAGCAGGAAATACAACCCCTTACAATTCTGGTGGGCCAGGATCAGTTGCTAATCCTGGAAATTATCCAGAAGCCTTTACAGTAGGAGCAACTGATATAAACAACAATTTAGGCAGCTTCTCATTAAGGGGACCATCACCATATGGTGGAATAATTAAGCCAGATATTTCAGCACCTGGAGTTAATATAAGATCTTCAGTTCCAGGAAGTGAATATGAGGGTGGGTGGAATGGAACCTCGATGGCAACTCCACATACATCGGGACTTGTAGCATTACTTCTACAGGCTAATTCATCTTTAAAAGTTGACGATATTGAAAGAATAATAAAGAATACAGCAACTCCTTGTACTAACGCTCAATATCCTGAAACTCCTAACAGTGGATATGGATATGGTGTTATAAATGCATTTAAGGCAGTAACATCAGTTATACCAGGAATGTCTGAGATTAAAGGCCAAGTTTCAAAAGAAGCCGAGGATACAGAGCCACCAACATTTAACCATATACCTGTTACAGAGACATACCAAGGATTGGAACAAAAATTAAAAATAGATGTACAGGATAATGTAAAGATTGAGACAGTTGAGCTTCAATATAAAAATTCAGCAGATGAGTGGACAACAGTTGTAGCTGAAAAGAAGAGTGGGGACTACAAGTCTGGAAGCTATCAAGCTGTAATTCCAGCTGATAGAGTAGTAGTAGGATCAAATCTATCTTACAGATGGAGAATAATTGACTTTGGAAAAAACGAGGTTACAAGTGATATCTATTCAATAATTGTTAAACCTGCAATTACAATAGGATACTTTAATGATTTTGAAACGGAAATGACAGGATGGGAAGGCGATTCCCAAGTGCCGGACCAATTGAAGTGGGGAAAACCAACAACAGGACCTAAGGCAGCAGCCTCGGGAGAAAAGGTTTTAGCTACTAATCTTGAAGGAACGTATTCAGGAAATCAAGTTATGCTATCAAAAATGCCTGCTATTGTCCTGCCGGAAGGGAAGGCTTATTTACAGTTTAAAAATTGGTATGATATAGGAGAAAATGATCGTGGATTTGTTATGGTTCGACCTGACGGCGCTGAGAATTTTGATTTAGCAGCATCATATGTAGGCACTACGACAGATGGATATTCAAATGAAGAAATAGATTTAAGCCAATATGCAGGAAAGAAAATAGATATCGCATTTTTATTGTGGTCTAATGACTCAAATAATCATCAGGGATGGTTTATAGATGATGTTAAATTAACAAACAAATCTGCAGCATCAGGCAGCACATCAGCTTTAAACAACATCCCTAAAGAACTGATGAATGGATTAACAAACCTATTTGCAGCATCAGGTGGCACATCATCTTTAAGCAACAGCCCAAAAGAACAAATAATAAATTCTGTAGATACAATTGCTAATATACCATTACCAGCTACAGTATCTATTGTTGAAAATGGTCGTTCAACAAAAACAAATCCAGCAGACGGCTCGTATAGTTTTCAGGTTAAAGCAGGAGAGTATACATTAAGAGCTGAAACCTATGGATATTATGCACAGGATCAGAAGGTTCAAGTAACAGAAAACCAAGTTCTTGAAAATGCAAACTTTACAATGGTTCCAATACCTAAGGGAACATTAAAAGGTAAAATCATTAATGCCCAAACTGGAAAACCTGTGAAAGGCGCTAAAGTTTACGTAATTGAAGATGCAGCAGTAGCACCAGTTACAACTGATGCAGAGGGTAATTACTCAATAACTGCATATGAAGGTAAATATACCGTACAGGTTACAGCAGAGAACTATTTTGATGAGAAATTTACTGTAGATATTACTGGTAATGAAAATGTCTCACATGATATTCAGCTAAAACCATTTATAAATTTCTCAGGAGAGATAGGCTATGATGATGGAACAGGAGAATATTCAGTGTCTCAATGGAATGCAGGAGATGGCTATGCAGTAAGAATGTCACTTCCGGAGGGAGAGACATCAGCAATAGTAACCTCTGGATTATTTAGGTTTGATCCAAAATGGCCAGGACCAAATGCTAAAACATTTAAGGTGGCAGTTTATGATGCAAGTGGAAAGGATGGCGCACCTGGAAAAATGATAGCAGGGCCATTCAATGGTACTGATATTAAAGAGGCAGGGAAATGGTCAGTCGTTGATTTATCCGCACAACAAATAGTTGTAACAGGCGATTATTATATGGTTTTAATACAGGATAAGATGGGTCCTCAAAGTCCAGCAATTATGTTGGATAAAAATTCAATAGCAGCACAAAGATCATGGCAGTTTTTAAATGGTGAATTCACTTTAGCAAATAAAGATTTTGGTAACATGATGATTAGATCAACAGTTAAGCTAGAAGCACTATCTCCAGTTATAGTCTTATCATTGGACAACTCATATTTTAATAATGAAAACGTAACAATAAAAGGTATGGCAGCTCCAGGAATGGACGTTCATATATTTAGAAATGATGAAGATATAGCAAATGGAAAGGCAACTGCTGATGGAAGCTTCTCAATTAATGCTGTACTTCAAGAGGGAGTTAATACTCTAAAGGCGAAAACTATTACAGAAATCGGATCTACTCCTTATTCGAAGGAAATAAAGGTTATAGTAGACAAGACAGCTCCAGTTTTAGAAATTACAAGCCCACAAAATAACACAAATATAAATGATCAAGTTATAACTGTAACAGGAACAGCCAAAGATGATTATTTAGATTATGTTGATGTTAATGGAACAAGGGCAGACATAGATTCAAATGGAAATTGGACAGTAAAGCTTATGTCCAAGGAAGGGAAAAATGAAATAAATGTTGTTGCTAGAGACAAGGCAGGAAATGAAACAGTTAAGAGCGTAACTGTAAATGTAAAATATTCAATAACAGGTATTACTAATTTGAAACCAGATCAAGATTTAAAATTAAATTTTGATGATGTAGTTAAGGTTGAATTTGATTCAGAATCAGAATTAAAGAAAGCAGTATTTAGAATTATTTCACCTATAGGTAATGTAAATGAGACTAAGGCTATACAAACCACAACTGGTTCTGCCATTGAAATGCCAATGATAGAGGAGCTAGATGCAGCAGGAAAAGGTACAGGTCATTATGTTGGACAATGGTTTGTTCCAAAGGCAAAGGACATTGTATTAAACGGCGGACAGATAGAGGTTATAGTTGAGGATAATAATGGAAATGAAATGACCATGATGACTGAAGGAAGATTGTATGTTAATTCAAAAGTAGTAAATCCAGAACCACCAAAGCCGAAATCAGGCTGGGTTAAGGAAAATGGTAAATGGGTTTATTACGACACTACGACCTTCCAGAAGAAGGTTGGCTGGTATAAGGTCGGTTCGACCTGGTATTTTGCTGATAGCACGGGTGCGATGCAAACCGGTTGGGTAAAGGACGGATCGAAGTGGTATTTCATGAACAGCAGTGGTGCGATGGTGACTGGCTGGTTGAAGGTTGGCTCGGTGTGGTACTTCTTTAATGGCAACGGCGTGATGGCCACTGGCTGGATGAAAGCTGGTTCGGTGTGGTACTTCTTCGCTGATAATGGAGCCATGAAGACGGCCTGGTTGAAGAGTGGAATGAATTGGTATTACTTTAAGAGCAGCGGTGTGATGCAAGTCGGATGGTTGAAAATCGGCAATGTCTGGTACTACTTCAACAGTAACGGCGTCATGGCAACAGGCACTTTAACCATCGGCCGCATATCCTACCACTTTGATAAGAACGGGGTTTGGATTAGGTAGTCTGAGGACTGTCCAAAGATTCTTGATAACTAATATTAACTAACAAATACAGAAGTAGTGCTGGAGAAAATAACTAATTAGGAATAAAAAACGCGACAGGGGATTATGAACTGCACCCCGTCAAGT
>NZ_JBITPF010000029.1:0-133829 GCF_050468025.1 Neobacillus sp. NRS-1170
TTTAGTTTTCAAAGAACAATGTTGTTAATCTCAGTCCCTTTTGCTTAATCCTTCAAAAGCGACTTCCTTAATTTATCACATCTCAATTCTAGATGTCAACAACTTTTTTAATTTCATTTTTCGTTGTTTTGACTCTCTCGAAGAGGACGAGATTTAATATAACACGATAAATAAATGATTGCAATATAATTTTAAAACTTTTTTACAAGATCCTTTCTTAAAAGGATTATTCACATTCCTTTATGTAAATAAAAGAATGTGAATAACTGGGATCATTCGGTTGTACTTTTCATTTCACCTTTTAATTTCATTTTTCTCTCATCCATCACGAATAATAAAATTCCTCCAATTACTACAACCCCTCCTAAGATTTGTGTCCAGACGACATTTTCGCTTAGTAAGAAAAATGCAAGGATTGTAGCTCCAACTGGTTCAAACAAAATGGCCATTGAAATGGTCGAAGTACTGAGCCATTTTATTGACCAATTAAATAATGTATGTCCGAGCAAATTAGGAAATAGAGCGAGTAAAATAAAATAAGTCCAGTTACTTGAAGAATAAGGAAATAATGGCTCACCAGCAGCCAGGCAATAAATGAATAGCGTAATGGTACTCATAAAGTAGACGATAAATGTATAAGTAATAAGTGATACCCTTTTTCTAACATTTTGACCAAATAATAAATAGGCTGTTACCGGTATACAGGCAAGTAAAGCAATAATATCTCCATATAGCGCCGTTCCGCTGATTTGGAAATCACCCCAGCTAATAATTATACTCCCTGCAACAGCAATGATTCCGCTAAGGATTGCTTTACTGGATAATTTCTCCTTAAAGAAAAAATATGTTCCAACAAAAGCAAATAAGGGCTGCAGGGTAACAAGAACAGTGGAACTTGCAACCGAAGTGTAATTTAGTGATTCAAACCATAGGATAAAGTGAAAGGCTAGTAATATTCCAGCAATGGCCGAAAAAAGCCAGTCTTTTTTGGTTATAAGACGTAGTTCTGAAACATGCTTCGTTAAAAAAATGGGGAGCATGAATAAGACTGAAAAAAATAAGCGATAAAATGCAATTACTCCTGATAGTGCTGTACTGAGCTTGACAAAAATAGCTGAGGCTGAAACAGATAGTACACCTATAGCTAAGACGGCATAGGGATTTATTTTTGGTTCTTCCATAACATACTCCTTTATGTGTAGAATCTAAGTAAGGCTTTAAATATTTTAAATTAATCCTATATTATTTACTATCAATTTTATCAAAAGTTCTGCTAATTGATTCTTAAATTGGACGTGAATGTAGATGTCAAATACGGATATAGATATATTAATAAAGCTGGGAATATCGGCCGTTTTTGGGCTTATAATCGGTCTGGAACGCGAATTAAAAAGAAAGCCTGTGGGACTTAAAACAAGCCTGGTTATTTCCGTTGTAAGTTGTCTGTTAACAATCGTTTCGATTCAATCCGCTTATATGTTTCCGAATTCAAATGATGTGAAAATTACAATGGACCCCCTTCGACTTGCTGCCCAAATCGTTTCCGGAATTGGATTCTTAGGTGCAGGTGTGATTTTAAGACGGGGCAATGATAGTATCTCTGGTTTAACAACTGCTGCGATGATCTGGGGGGCTGCCGGAATTGGCATTGCCGTTGGAGCCGGCTTTTATTTGGAGGCCTCTGTTGGAGTAGCCTTACTCATTATAAGCGTCGAATTAATCCCTTTCTTAATGAAGCTCTTTGGACCGAAGCAATTGCGGGAAAAAGAAGTTAGTTTGCAGCTATGTATTTGTGATCGTGATCAAATCGATCAGGCTATTGCTTTTTTATTAGTGAAAAAATATACCATTCGCAGACTTCGTATTAAAGATCTGGACAATGGCGATCATCTCGTACAAATATTAGTAGCGGTTGATTACAGAGAAAAAACTACGGATGTTTATGCTTCCGTTTCTGATTTAGAAGGTGTTAAAAAAGTGGAAATTGAAAGTATTAGCTGAGGGCTGAAATTTTCTGCCCTTTTTTTAATTTTCCTCTTGCATGAAAATTAAAATCCGGATATAATTCTTCTTGTACCAATTATACGGGGGCTTAGCTCAGCTGGGAGAGCGCTTGCATGGCATGCAAGAGGTCGTCGGTTCGATCCCGATAGTCTCCATATTTAGAAAACCTTTGCCCAGCAAGGGTTTTCTTTTTTTATCTAAATTTTTTATACTAAAATTTTCCTATTTTTCAAAAAATCCCTTGCGCATTTAAAAATTTCATTACTATAATTGAAACTGTAATAAAGTTTAATTATTTTGAAAAAGGAGGGGAAATGTTAGATTACATTCAGGTATTCCGTAATTCATTCACCTTGTACTACTCCAACAATACTTCAGCTAGTGACCTTCAGCATTGTCATTTTTTCGTCCTCATGTTTTGAACCAAGGTTTATTTGAGAGAGGGGGAGCTTCATTGGAGGCTAAAAAAATCAATGATATTTCTGAAAGCGAATACAGTTCAATTGTACAATCTTCTTCGTTTCAAACATTACTCTCCGAAAAGAAAAAATTTATCATTCCTATCACGATATTCTTCTTTTGTTTTTACTTTGCTTTACCAATCTTAACTTCCTATTCAACCATCTTAAATCACAAATTTATCGGAAGTATTTCATGGGCTTGGGTGTTTGCCTTTCTGCAATTTGTGATGACCTGGGGACTTTGCATGCTTTATTCAAAAAAAGCGGCCAAATTTGATGAGCTGGCTGATAAAGTCGTCAAGGAACGGGGGAATAGCTGATGAATACTCCTGCTTTTATTATGTTCCTTGCGATTGTTTTAGTCACATTAGTTATAACCTATTACGCATCAAAACGAACCAAAAATGCGAGTGAATTCTACACAGCCGGCGGAGGGCTGACAGGCTGGCAAAATGGACTGGCTATTGCTGGGGACTATATGTCTGCCGCATCCTTTCTTGGAATTGCAGGAGCGGTTGCATTGACGGGCTTTGACGGATTCTTTTATAGTATCGGGTTTCTTGTTGCCTACCTGGTCGTTCTATATTTAGTAGCAGAACCTCTTCGGAACCTTGGTAAGTATACGTTTGCCGATATGATTGCCGCCCGATTTAATGCTAAGAAAATACGGGGTTTTGCAGCGATGAACACGATGGCTATCTCTATTTTTTATATGATCGCTCAGCTTGTTGGGGCGGGAGCACTTATTAAATTATTATTAGGATTGGAATATACAACATCGGTTTTAATTGTGGGCGTGTTAATGACAGTCTACGTCATTTTCGGCGGAATGCATGCCACGAGCTGGGTGCAAATCATAAAAGCGATTCTTCTTATGGGAGGCACCTTCATTATTTCTCTTATTGTTTTGGCCAAGTTTAACTGGAGTATCACTGATATGTTTGCGCAAATGAAAACTGCTACACCGCTTAAGGAATCTTTCTTAAATCCCGGTGTTAAATACAAAATCGGTCTTGATACGATTTCATTAAACATGGGACTGGTCCTTGGGACAGCAGGGCTCCCTCATATTCTCGTTCGTTTCTTTACGGTAAAGGATGCCAAAACGGCCCGTTCTTCTGTTGTTTATGCTACATGGATCATTGGCATCTTTTACGTCATGACCATTTTCCTTGGCTTCGGTGCTGCCGCGTTTGTCGGCAATAGTGAAATTATTGCGGCCAATCCGGCCGGAAATATGGCGGCCCCGCTTTTAGCTAAAGCTATTGGAGGTAATATGCTGTTTGCCTTTATCTCAGCTGTGGCATTTGCTACTATTCTTGCCGTAGTGGCAGGTCTTGTTTTAACAGCTGCCTCTGCCTTTGCCCATGATTTCTATAACGAAATTCTCCGAAAAGGAAAGGCAACAGAAAAGCAGCAGGTTAGCATGGCCCGCTTGGCCGCAATTGGTGTTTCAGTTGTTTCTATAATTTTAGCTTTAGGTGCACAAACACTTAACGTAGCCTTCCTTGTTTCCCTAGCCTTTGCAGTTGCGGCAAGTGCCAACCTGCCAGTCATTATTTACACCATCTATTGGAAACGATTTAACACGACTGGTGCTGTATGGGCGATGGTTGTTGGACTCATTTCCGCTATCGGTCTTGTTCTTATAAGTCCGAATGTTTTCAGTCCGGAGGTTGGAAAAGCCATTTTTGTAGGGGAACCATTATTCCCATATACAACACCTGGGATTATCTCGATTCCACTTGGATTTTTAGCAGGCTATCTTGGAACCATCTTCTCCAGCCAAAAGGCTGATGTGAAAAAATATGAAGAAGTACTCGTAAAATCAAACACTGGAATTGGAATCGGCAGTTAAATAAACAAACGGGACTGAAGTAATTTCAGTCCCGTTTGTTTATTATCTTTTCTTTTGTTTATTTGCTCCACCTGCATTTGTGATCTTTTTTCCGAACCTGGCAGATATTGTAGAGCTATTTGCTTTTCCTTTTGAGCCCTGACGCTTGGTATTCGAATTCATTTTCGCCTTGCGTGAATCTGCAGTCTTATTCTGGTTTGCATTACCCTTAGTATCCTTCCTTTTTTGAACATCGGAACGATTTGGCTTCGCTTCTTTTTCCTTACTTGAATTCCCAAGGTTTTGTTTTTGAATGGTGATATTCAGTTCTTTTTCAATCAAATCCAAAGTGGGGCGGTCGGCTGATGAGTATAAAGTAATCGCTAATCCCTTCATTCCAGCTCGGCCTGTTCTCCCTATACGATGAATATAGCTTTCACTGTCCTGTGGGATATCATAATTAAAGACATGGGTTACACCTTCGACATCAAGTCCTCTTGCAGCTACATCTGTTGCAATTAACAGTTGGACCTCAGCCTCCCGAAACCGCTTCATTACCTGCTCCCGTTTTGCTTGAGACAAATCACCGTGCAATTCATCACACGGAAAACCATGGCTCTTTAACACTTCATAAAGTTTACTTACTCTTCGTTTTGTCCGGCAAAAAATAACTGCTAAAAACGGCCGGTGCGTTTCAATTAATTGAATAAGTGTTGCCTGCTTGGCCCGGTCAATGGTATGGATGGCTATTTGCTTAACATTATCAGCGGGTCCTTGTGTTTTTTCCACCTGGATATATTCAGGTGCCCTCATATGCTTATGTGCAAGTTTTCTTACTTCAGAGGGGATTGTTGCTGAGAACAGCATCGTCTGACGGCTCTTGGGAGTTTCCTTAATAATGTCCTCTACTTCATTCAAAAATCCAATATGCAGCATTTGATCGGCTTCATCTAATACCAGAAAAGAAGTTTGTGATAAATCTACGGTTCCTCTTCGGATATGATCTAACAGCCTTCCTGGTGTCCCAACCACAATCTGCATACCCTTCTTCAATTTTTTCAATTGCTTGTCAACGTCCTGACCGCCATATATGGCTAACACATCAATACCCTCAATACCTGCGATTAGCTTTTCTATTTCGTCAGTAATTTGCAAGGCCAATTCCCGGGTAGGAGTGACGATCAAGGCTTGAACATATGCTGTACCGCTTTTTATCTTTTCTAATATTGGCAGGATAAAAGCAAACGTCTTTCCGGTACCTGTTTGTGCTTGAGCGATAATATCCTTACCACCTATGATAATGGGAATGGCTTGCTTTTGAACTGGCGTCGGAATAGCCACTCCGTAGGAATGTAATTTATTAGCTAATGTTGGCGATACACCTATTGATAAAAAATCGGACAAATAATACCCCTGCTTTCTATATGAACATATCTACTAATATTGATTGTTTATTATGGCAAATGCAAATATCTTTTAAACTTTTATGAAGAAACTGATTGTCATTCCATTATAAAGAAGGTATAATTCATTAAAACCTATTTAATCCATCGGAATAATAAACTTTTCTCAAAAAAGGGGTGTTCGTATGAATCAACATAGCTTTTTAATCCTTCATGGTTTAGGAGGGAGCGGACCTGATCATTGGCAGAGCTGGTTAACGCAAGAATTAACGCAAAGAAACGTTCACGTTTGCTATCCAACCTTTTCAAACTTTGATTCACCCAATTTACAGATTTGGCTGGATGAATTAAATACCGCATTAAAAACGATTCCAAAAGATCATAAGCTTACCGTTATTACCCACAGTCTAGGATGCATCCTATGGCTCCATTACACAGCAAATCAAAACAAACGGATTGCAGACCAAGTTATCCTTGTGGCACCGCCTTCACCAGCCATCACACTTCCAGAAGCAGCATCCTTTTATCCAGTTCCTCTAAATAAAACGCATTTATCGGCAGCGTCGGAAGAAACTTTATTTGTCCATTCCTCCAATGATCCTTATTGCAGTATGGAGGATGCAAAAAATTATTTAAACCTAGCTCTTCCTTCCATTACGATACCTAATGCAGGTCACATAAATACAAATTCGGGGCATGGAAAATGGCCATGGATGTTAGAGCAATGTCTTGCGACAGAAAAAATCTTGTTAAATGTTTGAAATCCGCAGGATTTAATTGAACAACTTTGGAAAGCCTTTCGGTGTCAGGCACTGCTTTGGACCTTGCCCAAAAATAGCAAAAAGGAGAACGAATTGCTGTTCTCCTTTTAACATTTTGTGCTCATTTCTTTTAGTTTCTTTTTATCAATTTTTCCAACATGGGTTTTTGGGAGTTCCTGCAGAAAAATAAACCGCTTCGGAATTTTATATCGCCCTAATTTCGCCTCACAATAGGTTTTCAATTCTTCATCTGCTACCGGTTTTGAGTGCTTTAAAACAATAAAAGCAGCTACAATCTCTCCCCACTTTTCATCGGGCAAACCAGTCACGGCCACTTCGTCAATTGCGGGATGCTCGGAAAGCCACTGCTCGATTTCGAGAGGGTATACATTCTCCCCTCCGGTGATAATCATATCTTTTTTTCTTCCAACGATGTAATAGAAGCCCTGTTCGTCCTTGGTGGCTAAATCACCTGTGTAAACCCACCCATCCTTCAAAGTTTCCTGGGTGGCTTGAGTATTATTCCAATAATGAGAAAAAGAATGTTTCCCCTTTAATAAAAGTTCTCCGACTTCATTAATCCCTGCCTTTTGTCCATCCAGTTTTACAAGGGTAATCGCATTAAATAGCATCGGTTTGCCCACCGACCCGCGTTTTATCAGGGCATCCTCCGGGGTTATATAAAAATTATTAGGTCCTGCTTCTGTGAGCCCGTACCCTTCCTTAAAAGCATATCCCTTTCTCTTGAAAGCCTCGTAAATTTGTAATGGACATGGCGCTGCACCGGAAAGAAAGATTTTCATCGAAGGGAAGCTGCTGTTTTGAAATTCCTGTGATTGAATCAATAAATGGTACATGGTTGGCACTAAGAGAATAATCGTGCAACGATATCGATTTAGGGATTCCACTGCTTTTTGTGCAGTAAATTGATCCCCTATTACCACGGTCCCTCCGGCCATAAGTATCGGAATACATAGCGCATTTAAGCCTCCGGTATGGAACATTGGTAAATAGTTTATCGTAACCTCGTTATCTGAAATCCCCCAGCTTAAAATGGTGTTGATGGCATTCCATAGAATGGATTGATGACTTAAAACAACACCTTTTGGGTTACCGGTAGTCCCTCCCGTATAAATCATCGCAAGTGGGTCGGTTTCAACAATATCATCTATTAAGGAATTCTCGTTTGAAATTTCCTCAAATAGCAGCTCATCAATAAAAAATGAATCTATGCCAAAGGACATTAATTGCTTAAAAACACCCTGGAATTGCGGGTGGTATCCTATTAATTTGGGTGTACAATCCTCTAATATTTCCTTTATTTCTTGCAAGGATAACCGCCAGTTTAACGGTACAAAAATGGCACCAATTTTCCCGCAGGCAAATAATAAATCAAAATAACTAATATGGTTTGGCGATATTAAGGCAATCCGATCGCCCTTTTTTACGCCACGTGCTAGGAGCCATTCAGCCGTAAATTCCGCACGATTATTCAATTCTTTAAAAGAGCAAGCCTTGTCTGTCTTTTCGTCTATTATTGCAGCCTTATCGGGCGATAATCTTGCCCTATTTTCAAGCCAATCTAGTTCCCACCTCACCGAATAATCGCTCCTTCACTACTAGATGGAACAATATTACAGATTATCAGTTACAGATGAGTTACAGACATTAATTTGAATGCACAGCGCTATCTATAAATGTTGAGATTACCTTCAGCAATTGTGGCAGGTCATCTATCAGCGGAGAGTGCCCACAATTTTTCAATTCAATAAATTTAGCTTTTCCTCCAAGATCTTCGAGAATTTCATCATTCATTTCCTTTGGGATGACTAAATCCCGGTCTCCGCGTAAAACAAGGACAGGAATATCAATGCGATCGACTTTCCCGTTTCCTTCCACATGACCATTAGATTGGCGGCTAATATTAAACGTGTTAAGGGCATGGTATACTTCAGCAAAATTTCGCTGAGTCCTCATATCTTGGACATATTCGTCATAATGTTTTTCGTCGGGCTGATTATGTGTGTAGATAAACGAATTCCAAATCAACTTTAAAAGAGGCGCATCATTGGTGTCATAGGCAGCTTGAATGGGAATGGTCCTTACGATATCGTTTTTCACTTCATCGAATGTCTTTAATCTTCGAACTTCTTCAGCTTCACTAGTTTTGCCGTCATATGGATATCCTCGAGTTGATACGGATTCTAATAAAATTAACTTTTTACAAATCCCTGGGTAATCAGCCGCAAACTGCATCGCAACACCGCCACCAGTAGACCAGCCAATCAGCGTAAAATCCTTTAAGCCTAATTCATCGACAAAAAGCTTCACATCATCAGCGAAATCTTTGATGGACATAATCCGACTGTGATAGCTCGAGCTTCCAAATCCTCTTAAATCCACGGCATAGACCCTATACTTTTCATCGATATTATCAATTACAAGATCCCAATGCTTTGAGGAGGTCATATTTCCGTGAATTAATAAAACCTTCACCTCACCGCCTTCTCTCTCCCGATATGCCAAAGTTTCTCCATTTGGTAATAATACTTCCTTCATTGTCACATTAACCATTTGAATCACCCTTCCCCCATTTAATAGTCGTTGCTCCCCACGCATAACCGATTCCGGCACTAACAAATACCACGATATCGCCGTTCTTTACTTTACCCTCTCTTAAGGCAAGTTCTAGGGATAAAATCTGGTCAATTTGCCCTATATGGCCGAATTCTTCCAGATATATTGACTGCTTTTTGGACAAACCTAATTCTCTTAAAACATATTCATGGGCAGACCTTTTCATGTGAAGCATTGCTAAATAAGAAATATCATCTACTTGAAATCCGCTATTTTTAACAGATTCATGAATAACCTTTAAAAAATTGCTCATCTTTTTTCCGCTAAACGCTGTTTCATTCCTTCCGGGTCGAGAACATCCAGTTTGTTCAAACGATAGGCCAATGCCTCAGCCGTTATTGGATTTTTCGTTCCTCCGGCAACTACCACTACATCCTCTGAAAAAGAACCGTCCGTAATCATTTCAGTCTCCAGCAAGACATTTTCGTTATGTCCCTTTTTTAAAAGAATCGCTCCTCCGCCAGCTCCAAGATTATACATAAATCTCGTTCTCGGATTTTCGTAATCTATAAAATCAACATTTCGGTAACCACCTGCAAGGAGCACGGTTCGAATGTCCGGATCAGAAGTCATCATATTTTTTGCTACCTTTAACGCCATAACAGTCGTGCAGCAGCGTAAGGACACATCAAAGGCCCAAGCGTTAAGGGCACCGACTTCCTGCTGCAATTTAATCCCCGCCGTCCAAAGCGGATACTCCTTATGCTCCTCGCCTATATATATAACCAGATCAATCTCCATTGGATCGATTCTCGCTTTAACAATCGCCTTCCTTGCTGGGATAATCCCCATTTCACACGTATGATCTTCGTGGCCTGGAACATGTTTTTTCCTGATTCCCATTTTTTCTTCGACAACGTGCAAAGGGATACCTGCTGATTCAGCTATATCCTTTCCAGTCATCGTTTCCTCAGGCAAATAAATGCCTGTACTAAGAATGCCAATCTGCAAATTGATCACCTCCCTATGAATCTTCCGCCATGCTTTTCATAAAAGTCATCGCTTCTTCAATCGATTCAAATAATGTCTCCCGTTCCTCTTGAACATGCGTGACCTTTATTCTCCATTGTTTTTTGCCGGTCTCCTTCTCGACCGCTGCCAATTGAAAACGAACGACGAAGGATGCAATTTGTTTCGTATCCATTGATTCCTCCTTCATCCCGCTGCTTTTTGAGCAGCTTTTTTTACGGGATGCTCCCTTTTTCGTTTCCAAGTTATGGACCTCAGCGTACCGACAATCCCTTTCGGAAAAAACATGACCACAAGGATATATAAAATGCCAAAAAAGATGATCCAACGCTCAAAAATCACATGCGTTTTTGCAAGCTCCGTTAACCAATCATGAGCAAATTCAATTAACCCTGCGCCGATAATGGCGCCTATTAACGTTCCGACACCGCCTATAATCGTCATCAATAAGGCATCTAAGGTGATATCCATCGAAAACACACTAGTATTTACAAATCGAAGGGATATGGCATATAAAATACCTGCTATTCCGGCTAAAACCCCCGAAACTACACTCGCGGCAATTTTATAATGCAAAACCTGGTAACCTAAGGATTCTGTTCTTTGTTCATTTTCCCTAATGGCCTGAAGCACCCGCCCTAATGGAGAATTAGTAAACCGTTTCAGAATCAAAAAGACAACGACCATCACAACCAAACAAAGGAGATAAAAATTGGTCCGATCAATAAACATCTCCGGTACCCGGAATGTAAAACCGTCATTACCAAACGTTAAGGAACGCCATTTTTCCGCTAAAACTAGGAATAACCCCGATAAGGATAATGTTAACATCGCGTAAAAATGACTCTTTAACCGCAGTGTCAACAAACCAACAATAAAGCTTACAATGGCAGTCAGGGCAATGGTTGTAAGCACAGCCCAAAGGAAATTCAACAAGGTTGGTTCCAGCCGTTTCATAAATAACCCCATCGAATAGGCACCAATTCCAAAGAACATCGCATGCCCAAAAGAGACAATCCCTGTAAAACCTAATAAAAGGTCATAACTCATGGCAAAAACGGAAAAAACAAAAATTTGCGTTAACAAAATCAAGAGATTTCTAGATTCATATACAAATGGCAAAAGGAGCAGAAAAGCCGCGACGACTAAAAATATCGCCGTCATTCTATTACCTTGTAGGAACCTCATACGCTTCACCCTTTCGCCCAAAATAGACCTTGCGGCCGAATGATTAACACAACAGCCATTAAGAGCATATTTACAGCTAATGATAAATCCGGGACATAATAAGCCATAAAGGAGCCAGAAAGTCCAACTAGGATTGCGGCCAGTACTGACCCCTTAAAATTGCCCATCCCGCCAATGACCACCACTATGAACGCTAAAATGGCAAATTCCATGCCCATCCCAGCATGAATGACACCTGAATATGGACCGAGCAGAACGCCGCCAAGGGCAGCCATACCAGCACCAATAATAAAAACAAACATAAATACTTTTTGGATGTTGATCCCAAGAGCCTGAACCATTTCTTTATTCATAACACCCGCTCTAACGACCAGTCCGATTTTTGTTCTTTTCAATAAGTATTGAACACCGGCAAAAATCAGCAAACCGACTAAAATAATAAAAACACGGTACTTAATAATAATGACGCCGCCCAGCTCCCAGCTGCCGCTTAAATAATCGGGAGGTGAAGCAGTCAGTTGATTAGGTCCCCAAATAACCTTCAACATTTCGGATAAAACTAACATCAGACCAAGTGTGATTAAAATCTGCTGGACATGATTTCCGTAAACCGGCTTAATAATCCATTTTTCTGTGATAATACCAAGCAGAAATCCTGTTAAAATTGCTCCAAGGATACCAATTAAAAAGCTGCCTGTTTGTGAATATATCCAGAGGCCGCTGTAGGCTCCCCAGGCAAATAACCCGCCATGCGCAAAATTTAGGACATCCATCAAACCAAAAATGAGAGTGAGACCGGATGCGAGTAAAAAGATCAGCATGCTGGTTGCCAGTCCGTTTAATGTTAAATTCATGAACAAATCCACAAACTCTTTCCTCCTTCCTTAAGCAATCCCAAGATATTTCCGTTTCATATTTTCATCTTCTTTTAATTGCTTCATTGTTCCCTGGCTGACGGTTCGGCCATCATCAATAATGTAAAAACAATCTCCAATCGTGCTCGCCATCATGAAGTTTTGTTCGACTAAAACGATAGTGGTTTGATTTTTCATTTGTAAAATAGACTCCATTACCTTTTCCACCATAATAGGAGCCAATCCCTTGCTCGGCTCATCAATTAATAACAGCTGGTTGTCATTCACATAAGCTCTGGCAATCGAAAGCATCTGTTTTTGCCCTCCGCTTAATAGACCGCCGGGTTTTTTCCAAAACTTTTTCAAGTCAGGGAACAAATTCAAGATCCAATTCATTCGCTCAGCCGTTTCCTCAGTATCCTTTTGAATGGCCACCCTTATGTTTTCTTCTACCGTTAATTCGGCAAATATCCCTTGATCTTCAGGAACATAGCCGATACCCTTTTTGGCGATTTTGTAGGTTGGTAGAGATTGAATCTCCTCTCCTTGAAAAAGAACTCTGCCCTTTGAAGCAGGGTTCAATCCCATAATTGTCCGTAATGTCGTCGTTTTACCTGCCCCATTTCTTCCAAGAAGAACGGTAACTTCTCCTTTTTTTACCTCTAGAGAAACACCTTGAAGAATGTGATATTGTCCAATATGGGTTTCGACATCGTTAAGCTTTAACAGTTGGCTCATCAAAATGCCCTCCTAAATAAGCAGACTGAACTGTTTCGTTTTTCATGATTTCTTCGGGAGTGCCATCCGCCAATAGTCTTCCGTTAAATAACACCATGACTGAATCCGATAAATCTAAAATCATATCCATTTTGTGCTCGATAAGAATAATCGTCCGGTTTCCTTCGTTCTTTATTCTTTTTATGACCTCTAAAATGGCAGGCACTTCCTCTAAAGACATACCCGCAGTCGGCTCATCCAATAAGAGAACCTCTGTTTCTAACGCGAGCAGCATGGCAATCTCAAGCTTGCGTTTTTCACCATGCGCAAGATTGGCAGCTAATGAATCTTTCTTTTCTTCTAACAGCACCAGCCGGAGCCACTCTAATGCTTTTTCTTCAAACGCACGATATTTTTTATAATGAATCAGCATTTGATAGCGGGTTCCTGCTTGTGATTGAACGGCTAATCGGACATTTTCCATCACGGTTAAATTAGGAAAAACATTCGTGATCTGAAAGGAACGCCCAATGCCTTCCCGCGTTCGTTTTGTAGATGAGAGCTTGGTGATATCTTTGCCGCGATAATAGATTTTTCCTTTTGTGGGTGTCAATTGTCCGCTTAATAGGTTGAAAAAAGTTGTTTTCCCGGCCCCATTAGGTCCGATAATCGACTTAAAATGTTTTTCAGGAACAGTTATGCTGACAGAATCCACGGCAGTATGTCCGCCAAAAGAAATCGATAAATCGTTTGTTTCAATCAATGTTGCCACTAGAATCACCACCTTGTGATAGAAATAAGGAAGAGGGTGACCAAGTAAGTCTGGCCGGGCCCTCCGTAAAGATTCCTATTGCGAGCTGCCTTTATTTATTTCGAATTGGGGGTGCTGTCTCTTCTGGGGATAGTTCTCTTACTAATACTGGTACAGGGTATGGAACGCCATCCTTCTTTTCCAGCTTAATCGCATACAGGGATTGTAAGGCCTGATGATCTTCCTTACGGTAAGTCATCTTTCCTTTTGGCGTTTCAAAGCTCATGCCCTCCATGGTTTCAATAAGCTTATCAGCATCTGTGTCACCTTTTGTTTTCTTTACCGCTTCAACAATAGAAATGGCTGCGCTCATACCACCTGGTGTAAATAAATCCGGAACCTCGCCATTAAATCTCTTCTTATGTTCCGCCACTAGCCAGTCATTGATTTTATTTTTTGGAAGGTCATGATAATAAACGGTGAAACCTTCCATTCCGATTAACGGCTCCATTGTCGATAATGCCGCAATATCTGGAGCCCCAGTTGAAATCTTAATTCCTTTTTCCTGAACCTTCATATCGGCAATTTGCTTCCAGGGTGAATTGGCGCCTGCCCATACAACAAATAAATAATCAGGCTTTGCATTAATGATTTTTTGAATATTTGAAGTGAAATCTGTGGCAGAAGGATCGGCGTATTCTTCCTTTACAATCTCAGCCCCCAGCTTTTTAGCCGCTTCCTTAAAGGCAGCGACCCCATCACGGCCAAAAGCATAATCAGGAGCCAGAGTTGCAATTTTTACGCCCTTTTTAGCGATTGCCGCCGCTCCCGCCACTGCATCCTGAGAAGAGTTACGGGCTGAGTGGAAAATATACTTATTAAACTCTGAACCTGTAATACTATCAGCTGCTGCCGGCTCTACAACCATAACTTTTTGATATTCCTCCGCAAGCGGCAGGACAGCTAATGTATCAGCTGAGCTGGATGATCCGACTAAGAAATCGACTTTATCCTCTTCTAGTAGCTTCGTTGCTTTTTGCACGGCTACCTCCGGCTTTGTTTCTGTATCCTCAACTATAAATTCTATTTTCCGGCCGTCCACTTCCATTTTTCCATCAGTTGCATAATCGAGACCAAGTTCAAAGCCTCTCAACGTTTGTTTCCCATAAGCTTCTAAAGCTCCCGTTTTGGAAGCAAGGACACCGATTTTAATTGGAGCTTGCTCTTCCTTCTTGCCGCCCGAATCCTTTGATTCTGTTGACGATTTGTCTGAGCTGCATGCACTGGCAAAAATCATCATAAACATAAGTACCCCTAAAAATGCCCATTTTCCGCGCTTAGCCTTCACCTTTTTTCCCCCTTAAAATGTTTTATATTGCCGCCTGAATTAATAGTAAGAAAAGATAGTTACATATTGGTTACAAATGAAAAACAGCCTTATAATTAAGGCTGCTTGATGGGATTGATGTATTTATCTGCTTCAATAATCATTTCATACATGTGTTTGGTTGGCTCAAGCGGCGTTACACCCAACTCTTCCTCTAAAACCTCCATACATTTTCGGAACCATTTCATTGCCTGGGGACGATTGTTTTTCCGGTAGTAGCAATACATGAGCAGCCGATAGGCTTCTTCCCATGTTCGATCCCTCTCTAATATTTTTTCACACCAGTAAATAGCAGCATCGTAATGTTCACACCTGACCAATAGCTGGGCCATTTTCTCGGCCCCTCTTAAAAAATAGACGAGCATGCTTTCTCTTTTACTTATACACCAATCATCATAACGGCGATCTGGTAAATAGTCTCCTTGATAAAAGGATAAGCCCTTTTCTAAACAATTTGTGGCTTTTTCCTGGTCCGTTTCATTCAGCCCTTTTTGAATCCAGTTCAGGAAGGGAACAGTATCCAATTCGATTACCGCAAGTGGATTTAAACGATAAAATGCCCCTTCGCGGATGATAAAAAAGGGAGCAGCCCGCGCTTTCCTTAATGGTTCCAAGACATTATGAAGGCTATTCAGCGCAACCTTAAAATCACGGTCAGCACTTTTTTTATCTTGAGCAGGCCAGATAGTCGCGAGAATTTCCTCCTTTGCGATGGAGTCACTATTCGTGATAAATAACTGAAATAATTCCTTTGCTTTTTCGCGTTGCCAATCCTTTTCCCCTACTTCTTTCTCCCCAAGCCATAATTTAAATTGGCCAAGAGTTTGAATCCTAATGGAATATCCCGGATGGGAGTCCAAAGTCGAAACTCCCATATCTTGAAGAATTTTGGCCGCATAAGTGTTTTGAATGTTTTCCTTCAAACATTCTATTAATAGGGGCACAAACACTTGTAAATCTCTTGGACCAAACATTGAAACCCGATGAAAAAAGAATTCATAATCATGATCTTGAACAAGGCGTAGAAAAACATTTATTGTTTCTTGAAATAAATCATGTTTTTTCTCTAAATAAAATAAATAGGTTAACCAAAATTTGCTGAGCATTTGGCCATAAGTATCTTCACATTGAAGGAACAAGGAATCGGTTTTTTCAAAAAAGAATCTGGCCTTCGAAAATCGTTCATTATAGATACAAGTAATCCCCATACATAGAGTGATTAAAGCGGAAAGCCAAACATCCTGGACTTTATCTGTCTCCTGAAGCGCTTTTTTCCCTGCCTCCATCGCCCGTTCAAATTCACCTCTTACTCCATATAGAATACACAGGCCCATTAATGGCTCTGCTTTTCCTCTATGAACCTGAAGCTTTTCCATAATTTCCAGCGCAGTTTGATAACAGGTTTCGGCTAATTCTGAATCATATTTATTTAATATTTGAACAGCATGGCCCATCCGAATCCAGCCGCAAGCTTCTACAAACGGAGCTTTCAAACTAATTCCCTGCTGAATTCCAGCTTGTGCCAGCTCTTTTGCTTTAGTTCCTTCTCCTGTAAATGCTTCTATTAGAGAGAGTAATAAATCGGTTTCACGGTGAGCTTGCGGCAAAGAAGAAAGCTTTGCCCCCTTCAGCTCTTCCTTCTTCGAGTAAAGGAATTTCTTTGCCGCCTCAAAGCGGCCGGTCCTTAAATAAAGCCGTCCTTCTAAATTCCCGTCAAAGTCAAAGATATTTGATTCTTTTGCTTTTTGCAGCCATTTTTCCGCTTCTCGCGCCTTCCCAGAGTTCAACAGATTCTCTGATAATAACTCATACAGTTTGCCACTTTCTTCTAATGGACTAATACCTTTTTCTCGAAAGGAAATTGCTTCATATAATAACCTTTCAGCCTGCTGCGGCTGGATGGTGTCCAAATAAATTTGGGCTTTTCCCTCCAGCGCTTTACTCATCCCCAGATAATCCCCGCGCTTTTTTGCACCGGCATATGCCTTCTCATAACAGTCCTCTGCCTCTTGATAATGAGACCGATAACGGCATACTTCGGCTTTTAGAAACCACAGCAAATAATACGTTTCCATTTCGGCCTTAGGAATCAGCATTAGCTGATCTGATAAACTCTCTAATTTGCCGCTTTCAAGCATGCTAAAGCCATTTTCTTGTAAAATGGCAGCGATTGCATTAAAATGATTGATTTTTTGATAATGATAAAGGGACTTTTCCCATAATTCTCTTTTTTCATAAAAGCGTGCGCTTCTTTCATGAAGAATCGTAAAATGGACGGGATTATTTTTTTGAAAAATATCCTCTAGAAATTCTTTAAATAAAGCGTGATATCGATAATGGCTTAAGCCAACCTTTTGAATGAATAAATTTCTCTCCTTTAGCTGTTCCAGCATAGATGATGCCGCTTGAATCCCAATGACTTCATCACATAACTCTTTTTCAATTTCTTCAAAAATGGATGTCTGTTCTAGGAATTGCTGAATCATCGGGGGCTGTTTCGAAAATACTTCCATCACTAAATACTGAAAAAAATCGTGGAGTGAATCTGAGGAGTGATTAAAGAGATCTGAGATATCCTCATTTAGCGGGATTTGCTGGGCAATCATACATAGGGCAATGATCCATCCTTCGGTCATCTCATAGATGGTTTGTAAATGGCTTTCCTCCAGTTCTAATCCATACAAATCTGTTAGCAATAATTCCATTTCTTCAATAGTAAGGACCAAATCCTCGCGGGAAATTTCTAATAATTGCCCACAAATCTTCATTTTACTGAGCTGCTTCCAAGCTGGCCGGCTACGGCTCGAAATGACAATATGTAAATTTGGAGGAAGATGCTCAAGTAATTTTTCCATCCAGCTGCTGATGGTATAGGACTGTTCTATTTGATGAAAATCATCCAATATTAAGGTTATTTCTGTACCTGCCTCAAGAATTTCATTAACAAATAAAGAACAGAGTAAGCCCAATTCTTCATTACGTATATATCGTTCCATTGTTTCCATAAAGGTTATTAATTCTTTTCCAAAATGGGGAATTTCTTGTTGAATAGAGTGGATAATATGCGAAAGAAATGGAAGAATGTCATCATCCATTGACGAAATGGAATACCAGCAGCCTGAAAGCTTTTCATCCCTCATAAATAATGCGAGGGATGTACTTTTCCCAAATCCAGCTCCAGAATGAATAATCGTTAATGGATATTCGGGAATCTTTTTCATTTTCTGGGTCAGCTTGGCCCTTCTTATATAGTCATCTTTGACAACTGGAATGCGCAGTTTTGTATGAATGATTGGAAGCTTCAAAATTATATGGCCTCCCTTCTATAATTTTCTTAATTTTTACACTATTTTACCACACTATCTCCCTTAAAGGCGGGGATTTTTTATGTAATAAAACTCTTTCTCCCTGAAAAAACTAAGCTATCAAAATTTTTTAAGGAGAAGATTGTTATGTCTGAAAAATGTTTTTATTGCACAGAGGAAATTGAGGAAAAACATCTCCATCTTGTATCGTTTTTTTCGGCAAATTCGGAAAGAGATGAAGCACTTTGTGATGAATGCTATCAAGAATGGCTGCACGGGTTAAAGGGCTAGACTCCTCTTAACCGGATATCAATACCGCTATTTGCTCATCTATTTTTTTAGATGAGCAAATAGTTTATGGGAGTGTTGCGTCATTGTCTATCAAGAAGAAACTTCCACTTATTTTTTGTCTTTTAGTTTTTTTAATATTGTTAACTAATAATGCTTTCCATTTTTTTCGCTCCAAAAATCAATTACTTGATTATAACGAGCGGGAGATTTCGATGATTACAAAGGAAGTTTCCTTCCAGGTGAAAAATACAAAAAAAGGTTCTTTATATGTAGAGGACATCCTCGGAAGGGACTTGCGTATGGCCTCATTGGCCATAAAGGCGAAACTGCCATCAAGGTATCAAGATATTACCAATGACCAGCTGACGAAATTGGCTAAGGATGTAGGCGTTTCCCATATAACTTTGTTAGCTCAAACACCTGATGATATTATCGGGGTGCGTTCTTCGGACCCTGAAGAAATCGATATGTCCACAAAGGAATGGGGTTACTGGTATGATGCATTCAGACAACTCCTATCCTTAGCCCCTGTAAAGGTTGAGAAAGGAATCACCTTACCGCATTATTGGTCAGGGCCTATAGAAATTGCTGATTCCAATCCAAAGCATATTGATAAATGGGGCTATTATTATGATGGGACGACGAATTATATAATCAATCCATTTTTACGCGACAATGAAGTTTTAGAATACGAGAACCGTTTTGGGCCCCAAAGTATTATCAATGATTTCACGAAAGAGCAGGGGATATTAGAGCTAATTGTCCTTAATCCAAAACATTTTGGAAAAAAGAAAGAGGTTGTTCATTCAAATGGCCAGAGCTATACCCGCATTTCCGCAGAACCCTATTGGTACGGTGACTACAAATATCCGAATATCAAAATAGATTCGAATTATATCAAAAAAGCAATCAAAACAAATGAAGTTCAATCATACAAGGATCACATAAATGGCAAAAACATCATGAAAACGTTTGTACCTGCATTTAATGGGGATCCATTTGTTATCGAGCTCGTGTATGATTATGGGCTTATTCAAAAAGAACTCGCTCACGAACTGAAAGTACATATTCTTCTTTCCATTGCCATTATGATTATCGTTTTAATTATTAGCTTTATTTTTTCACGTTCGATTACACTGCCAATTGGCTATATTGTCGAGCAGGTCAATGAAATTGCACAAGGAAAGTTTGGTAAGCACCTGCACTTAAATCGAAAAGATGAATTAGGCCTTCTCACTGAAAATGTCAATGCCTTATCAAACCATTTGCGAAGCTATGTAGATGATTTAAAACGAAGTAAAGAGCTTATCGAATTCCAGGCCTATCATGACCCTTTAACTGGGTTGCTCAACAGAAGATATTTTCAAGAAAAAATCAAACATATTATTGATTTAAATGATACAAGCAGAACTTTATCAGTTTTGTTTATCGATATGGATCGGTTTAAACAAGTAAATGATTCATTTGGTCATAATAAAGGTGATGAATTACTGAAAATTGTCGCTGAACGAATTAAGCAATGCTTGCCTGATGAAGACAGGAACATTATTACTCGTCAAGGCGGCGATGAATTTATTATTTTATTAGTCAATTATGATTTGCAACAAACAAAAGCAGCTGCCGAAGGAGTCATTTCGAATTTAAAAAAACCATATTCTATAGATGGCAACGAGATCTACCTAGGTGCCAGCTGTGGAATTAGTTTATACCCGGAACAAACAGAAAACTTTGACACCCTCGTAATTTATGCAGACATGGCTATGTATTCCGCTAAAAAAATGGGAGGCAACCGCTTAACGGTATACTCTGAGCAATTAATGAAATCTAATATTGGGAGGCCGCGTCTTGAAGCCCGCTTAAGAAAAGCGATTGAAAATGAAAAAATGGAAGTTTATTATCAACCGAAGATAAATGCTGAATCTGATACACTTTTTGGTGCAGAGGCATTACTCAGGTGGACGGATGAAGAATTAGGATTCGTGTCTCCAGAATTATTTATCCCGATTGCTGAAGAAACAGGCCTTATCCAGCCCTTATGGGAATTAGTGATGAAAATGGCTTGCGGACAAATGAGTCAATGGAACAGGAATCGTTCCATCCCTTTATCGATTTCGGTAAACTTTTCAGCCCGCCAATTCCAGGAACCAACCAGCATGGTCAAGCAAGTGAAAGAAATATTAAATAAAACGAAATTAGATCCGCAAAATTTTGAGATTGAGATAACTGAAAGTATTCTCCTCAATAATTCTTCGGACATAGTTGAATCGCTCCATTCCCTTCAGGATGCTGGAATATCTATTTCTATCGATGATTTTGGAACCGGGTATTCTTCTTTAAATTACTTGAGGAATTTACCCATCAATACTTTGAAAATTGATAAATCCTTTATTCAGGACATCAAGGAGGATTGGGGGAATTCAGAAATATCTGAAGCAGTTATCAACCTAGCCCGCAGTCTTCATTTAAATGTCATTGCAGAGGGGGTAGAACGAGAGTATCAAAAGGAATTTTTACTATCGAAAAATTGTGTGCAAATGCAGGGGTATTTATTTAGTAAACCATTAAGAAAAGAGGAATTTGAGCAATTTCTTGATAGTAAGGAAAAAGGGCAGCGGTAATCGCTGCCCTTCTTTTTCAATAAGTTATCTTACAAACTTTTCAACTTCTTTAATAATGCTTCCGTCATTATCGACATTTAGGTGCTTTACTGTCATTTCTGTAAATTCACTTTGTAAAACTTGGGACAGCAGTTTACCTTGTCCTTTTTCAGTAAAGCATATGACGGTCGGACCAGCGCCGCTTAATGCTACCCCAAAAGCCCCATTGGATTTTGCCACTTGTTCAACCTCTTCATAAAAGGAGATTAGCGGTTTACGATATGGCTGGTGGAAGAGGTCCTGCTCCATCATTTTTCCCGCTACTTCCCATTTTTGACTTAAAAGTGCTGCGACTAATAAATTTGCAGTCGATGAGGCTTGGATTGCTTCCTGCTGTGAAAAAGCTTCCGGAAGAACATCCCGTGCGTCCTTGGTCAGTAAGGTTTCTTGCGGAATTGCCACTACTACTTCAAAGGATAAGTTTGCAAAGTTTAGGATGTCGACCTCATTTTTTTGATAGCAGCCAATGACAAGTCCTCCGTAAATGGATGCACCAACATTATCAGGATGCCCCTCCATTTCTGTGGCAATGAAGAGCTTTTCCTGTTTCGTTAAATTTAACTCCCCAATACGGTCGGCAAGCTCTATTCCGGCAACGATAGCTGATGCGCTTGAGCCTAATCCTCGTGCTAACGGAATCTCACTTTCGATTTTAACCTTACATGGTGACAAAATCTTTCCATATTTCTCAGCGGTTTTAATGGCTACTTGGCCGATAAAATGCTGTTCATCATTCGGAAGCTCCTTCAGTTCATCTGAAGTGGAATAGAATTCCCAGCGACTGCTGCCTTCAACTTCTAATGTTAAATATAAGTCGAGCGCCAAGCCAATAGAATCAAAGCCGGGCCCAAGATTGGCAGTGCTTGCCGGAACTTCGATAATAAATCGATTATTTTGAGGCATTCAGGACAACCCCTCGAATATGTTCCGTAACGGCTTTTTCATCATTTGGCAGCTGCACTGGTTTAATGAGACTGGTTTTAATGGCAGTGTCAGGATCCTTCAAGCCGTTTCCTGTCACGACCGCAACAATTTTTGTTCCTCCCGCGATTTTTCCTTTTTGGATGCTTTTATACACTCCAGCAAGAGAAGCAGCTGAAGCAGGTTCGACAAAAACACCTTCAGAAGATGCCAATTTTTTATACGCCGCTAAAATTTCTTCATCACTGACTTCATCAAAAAGTCCATCTGATTCCTGAACAGCAGAAACGGCTAAATCCCAGCTTGCTGGATTTCCAATCCTAATCGCAGTTGCAATCGTTTCTGGATTTTCAAACACGCGATTGTGTACGAGTGCAGCAGCTCCTGCCGCTTCAAAACCAAACATACGTGGCAGACCAGTGCCCTTCTTATCGGCAAATTCCTTAAATCCTTTCCAATAAGCACTAATATTACCGGCATTTCCAACTGGAATTGCTAAAATATCTGGTGCAAAGCCCAGTTGATCGCAAACCTCAAAGGCTGCTGTCTTTTGCCCTTCTAGCCTAAAAGGATTGACGGAATTAACGAGCGTTATTGGTTCTTCTTCACTAATGTTACGGACCATTTGCAGGGCTTGGTCGAAATTCCCTTCAATGGAGATAATCTCTGCTCCATACATCATGGCTTGTGCCAGCTTGCCCATGGCAATTTTCCCTTCTGGAATGACAATGATGCATTTTAAGCCTGCGCGGGCTGCATAGGCTGCAGCAGCGGCAGATGTATTGCCTGTTGATGCGCAAATAATCGTTTTGCTTCCTTCCTCCACTGCTTTAGCAACAGCCATAACCATTCCACGATCCTTAAAGGACCCTGTAGGGTTTGCCCCTTCTACTTTTACATAAAGCTCTATACCCCATTCCTTGGAAAGACGTTCTAGCTTGACTAACGGCGTATTTCCCTCATGTAAAGTTAATTTAGGAGTTTCATTGGTAATTGGTAAATATTCTTTATATGCTTCTAATAATCCTGGCCATCTCATAACGATTTTCGCACCACCCTATATGCACTTTTTACTTCTTTCACCGCTTGGATATCATATAATTCTTGTAAAATTTTATCATAATTTGTTAATGATGCATGGTGTGTCACTAGAACTATTTCTGATGTTTCATTTTTCTTAATTGGCAGCTGGAGTATTTTTTCGAAGCTGACTCCATGTTTGGCAAACACAGAGGTAATATCAGCAAACACACCAACCTCATCTTGTACATGAATGCGTAAGAAATATTTAGAATACTTTTCGCCATCATCCTTTAAGAGTTTAGCGTATTGCGGAGTCACAGCGCTTTTCCCATTTACCCCAATCCTCAGGTTTTTAATGACGCCGACTAGGTCTGAGACAACTGCTGTTGCAGTTGGCAGGCTTCCTGCTCCTGGACCATAAAACATCGTTTCACCAACTGCTTCCCCATAAACATACACAGCATTGTATTCGTTTTGTACAGAGGCAAGCGGATGATTATTAGACAAGAAGGTCGGGGCTACACTGACCTCTACTTTTTCACCCTCCCGATGGGCGTAGCCTATCAGCTTCATTGTGTAGCCTAATTGTTGTCCATAACGTAAATCTTCTTCAGTAATGTTTGAAATCCCGCTTACTTTAACATCTTCTAAATCAATATGCATCGAAAAACCAAGTGTAGCAAGGATGGTCATTTTGCGGGCAGCATCTAGACCTTCAACATCAGAGGTTGGATCCGCTTCGGCAAATCCAAGAGCTTGTGCTTCTTTTAGGACCTCTTCATATGACCTTCCTTCAGTGCTCATTTTGGTTAATATATAATTGGTAGTTCCATTAACAATTCCCATCATTTGAGTAATACGATCTGAGGCAAGCCCATCAACTAACCCTCTTAAAATTGGAATGCCGCCGGCAACACTTGCTTCGTAAAATAAATCACATCCATGTTCAGATGCCACGGTTAATAACTCTGATCCATGTAAAGCCATCAAATCTTTATTAGCCGTCACCACATGCTTTCCTTGACGGAGCGCACTAATGAGATGTTCTTTTGTATCCTGCACACCGCCCATTACCTCGATGACCACATCAATTTCATCATCTTTAAGGATATCAGCAGCATTTGAAGTTAAAAGACTTACGTCCACTTCTACGGATCTCGCTTTATGTACGTCTTGTACGAGGATTTTTTTGATGACAACCGGACAGCCCACCTGATGCATTAATTTATCTTGATGATTTTTTATGATTTGCACCACACCACAACCCACGGTGCCTAAGCCTAATAATCCAATCGATATTGCTTTCATGATTTCCCCTCCTGTTCGTGTCCTTATGTCACGTACAAATGTATTTGTATTGTAGACATTATATGACTCTCTCTATTTTTTTACAATAGATTTGTTTTCGTTATTTCGCAGTGTAATCGCTTACTACTGCGCCATTACTGAATTTCTTTTTTTAAGTAAAATTTTTCATCAAATAAAAGTGAATTTTTCTTCCCTTTTTCCCTTTACAATACTGAATAGATGGTTGTAGAATAATCCCTATATTCAATTTAAATTTTGAAATTTCTCTTAATTCTAAATATAACATGTGATGATGAAGACGGCATTAAGAAATGGCTTCAGAGAGCCGGTGGCTGCTGCGAACCGGTGCTTTTTTCTTAAATAGCCCAGCCCTTCTGAACTGGCTGCTGAACGTATTTGTAGGCTTGCCCGGGTAAAACCGTTACATTTTTTCGAGGCTGCGGCTATTTTTGCAGCAAAAGAGGGTGGCACCACGTTCCTTCACGTCCCTCATAACACGACCACTATGTCTGTGTTATGAGGGACTTTTTTATTAGAAAAGCGGAGGCGCCTTGCTCAGGGGCTGCAGCTAGAAATTAATCAAATTAAGAAAACGAAAGGATGGTTTCGATGTTTAAAGTTCTAGTTACGGATGGTATCAGCAACACAGGTTTAAAGAGTTTAATAGAGCATCCCCATTTTGTAGTAGAAAGGCAGCCGACCCTTCCAACGGCAGAATTAAAAAAGATTATTGGTGAATATGATGCTTTGATTGTGAGAAGTCAAACAAAGGTAACCGAAGAACTGCTGCAGGCATCTGACCGGCTTCGAGTCATTGCCAGAGCCGGGGTGGGTGTCGATAACATCGATGTTAATGCGGCAACACGTAAAGGAATAATCGTTATTAACGCACCTGGTGCAAATACGATGGCAGCCACTGAGCATACATTGGCGATGATGCTGTCATTAGCGCGAAAAATTCCACAGGCCCATCAAAAAACCGCAGGAGGCGAATGGGACCGCAACTCATTTAAAGGGGTGGAATTGTACAAAAAAACCCTTGGAGTTATCGGCATGGGGAAAATCGGGACAGAGGTGGCCAAGCGGGCCAAAGCCTTCGGCATGAATATTTTGGGATTTGACCCCTATTTAACGGAGGACCGAGCGAAAAAACTGGGTATCACGAAAGCAAGCCTGGATTTAATCGCTGAAGAATCTGATTTTATTACTATCCATACACCGCTGACCAATGATACAAGAGGAATTATTAATGATGACTATTTACGAAAAACGAAAAAGGGCGTCCGTTTTGTCAACTGTGCCCGCGGCGGTATTATTGATGAAAAAGCCTTAGTCCGCGCGATTGTGGCAGGTCATGTAGCCGGAGCAGCACTCGATGTATTTGAAAAAGAACCAGTAGCAGACCCAGAACTGCTGCAAAATCCAAATATCATTGTCACACCGCATCTAGGGGCATCTACTGTCGAGGCACAGGAAAAAGTTGCAGAAGAAGTCAGCGCCGAAATTATCGAGATTTTTGAAACTCAATCTATTAAAAATGCCGTTAATATGCCGCAAATGTCAGGTGAAACACAGGCAAAGCTGCAGCCATATTTATTGCTTGGAGATCAAATGGGCCAGTTAGTTATTCAGCTATTGAAAAAGCAGGCACCTACTAAAATCGAAATCAATTATTACGGCGATTTAATTGATGAAGATACGGAATTATTGACACGGACCTTGTTGAAGGGTGTACTATCCTATCATTTAAGTGATTCTGTTAATCTGATTAATGCTCTTCATCTATTAAAAGAGCAGGGTGTATCTTATAATGTGCAGAAAAATGCTACGAATAAAGGGTTTGCTAACTTCATGGAACTAACTGTTTCTAATGGATTTGAAACCGCCAAAATTGGGGCAACCGTGTTAAACGGTTATGGTGCCCGGATTTTAAAAATTAATGAATATCGGATTGACGTAAAACCAGAAAAATATCTGCTTTATATCAAGCACCGCGACGTACCAGGCATGATCGGCAAGGTTGGTTCTCTATTAGGCGATTACCAGATTAATATTGGTACGATGCAGGTTGGCAGAACGACTGTCGGCGGAGAAGCAATCATGGTATTAACCTTGGATAAAGCTTTAAAGGCGAATGTTCTAGGTGAATTAACGCAAATTGATGGACTCGAGGAAGCACAATTACTAGAATTGACTAATGTAGATTCGTTTGAACCTGGAAGGATTGAACCGGAGAAGGTTGAAAGTATTTAATGGAAAGAGGGATTGCGCTGGTAGGTGCAATCCCTCTTTTGCTGTTCTTTGGATTTTTTTGATTCGCTGATAAAGTGTCCGGATTCGCTGATAAACCCCTTAAATTCGTTTATAAGGCATTTTTCCGCAAATGACATCGAGAATCCGGTTATTTTTTTATAAAATTTCTCTCAAATCAAGTACGGAATCCAAAATATAATCCGCTTTATGCTTCTCAAACTCACTTTTAGCATCTTTTCCAGACAATCCGGTTAAAACTGCTGCAAATTGACAGCCCATTTGTCTTGCAGCCAGAAGGTCAGCTAAAGAATCACCCACAATAAGAACCGTTTCTCCATTTTCAATCGGCAATGGAAGGCTTAAACATTCTTCAACCGATAACTCCTTACGGTGGAGACCAAATACATATGTATACGGATGCGGCTTTGATAAGGCTTTCCGTTCTGTAAGCTGTTTTTCAGCCTTTAGGACATCATTTTCTGTTACTATTCTATTCCTCTCAAAATGCTGAAGCCATTTTAGATGCTGGAAAGGCTGGATGGTTTCCAGCTCAGGCCTTCCTGTGCCAATGCCGATTTCATAACCATTAGCGCTAAGGAATCCGAAGAGTTCAGCAATTTCTTCTTGAGGGGCTAATGTGGATTCATTTGCCAAGTAACCTTTTTTACCTGTTTGCACGGATGGCCTGCCTGTAGATTCGTGAACATTTTCATCACCTACATACCATTCCTGAGAAACATGCTCACAAATAGACCATAACTCATCTTTACCTTTAAAAGTTGATGTTTCCACCCCAAGCTTTTCTTTTGCGACAACATTTAAATATTCCATGAGCTCCTGCTTCGTCACATTGGACTGTTCAAAATCCCCAACAAACAAATTGAAATCTAGTTCAGCATTATAATTACTTAGCACCCTGCCGATCTCTAATAGTGTTTCTCGATTGATTGGCGCCTGACACCATTGGCTGATTTTTTCGTATTCTGTGTCCTTAATTTGCGACAATAAGTGGATTAATTGATAGCTGAATGCTAAGTAAATCATATCCCAGTTAGAGTTTAATCCGCGTGATTTCATAAACTTAAGGACGTTGTCGTGATCAAACACGTGCTCTCTTATTTCCTTAACCTCGAGTTCACTATAATCCGTTTTTAATTTTTCAGGTGACAAGGCTAAGTAATTGGAGCTTATTAACAACTCCCAAACGGTTAGAGCCGATGCATCAAAGTAATGCTCCTCACTCAAAAGTACTCCATCTACGTCAAATAAAATTGTTTTAATCATCTTCCCCACCCTCATTTCCAAGTATGCTTTTATACGCTATCGTAACACAGCGATTGAAA
Source organism: Neobacillus sp. NRS-1170 (assembly GCF_050468025.1). Taxonomy (NCBI): domain Bacteria; kingdom Bacillati; phylum Bacillota; class Bacilli; order Caryophanales; family Bacillaceae; genus Neobacillus; species Neobacillus sp. NRS-1170. Next base: position 28,071 of record NZ_JBITPF010000029.1, read on the forward strand.
TAATATAAAGTAATTTATCCAATTATACAGATATTAATTAAAGGATTGACTTTCCAAATAAGTTTATGTAAATTAAATTGTGTACAATCAAATAGACCAGGAGGCATTGAACTTTTGAACTCTGATGATTTTTTAAAACTTGATAATCAGTTATGTTTTTCGATATACGCTTGTTCTAGGGAAATAACCCGGTTATACCGGCCAATATTAGATAAGCTCGAACTCACCTACCCGCAATTTTTGAGTTTAACGGTTTTATGGGAGCATGAGCGATTAACAGTCAAGGATATTGGCGAACACCTTTATTTAGACAGCGGCACCTTGACGCCGATGCTAAAACGAATGGAAGCGATGGGCCTGTTAAGCCGCGTTCGGGCAAGTGATGATGAGCGCAAAGTATTTGTAGAGCTGACCGAAAAAGGCATTCAACTTAGAGAAAAAGCACTGGAACTGCCTGAAGAGTGTATTCCTCATTTTGGCCTAGGGAAAGAGGAATATAAAGACTTACTTTTTAAAATGAATCAATTAATCGAAAATCTGCAAAAAGTAACTAGATGATTGAACCTTAGTAGTATTAGATAAACATAAATAAACAAGCCGTGCAGGTGGTTACCTCACTACACGGCTTGTTTTCTATTGGTTGTATTGACTATAAATCATATTTAGAAGTCTAAACCGATCGAAATATATTTTACTTCTAAAAACTCTTCAATACCGAAATGTCCGCCCTCGCGGCCCAGACCGCTTTCTTTATAGCCGCCGAATGGAACTTGAACAGCGGAAGGCAGCGCATCATTAAGTCCGATGATCCCATACTCCAGCTGCTCCGTTATTCTAAAGGAACGGCTTAAATTTTCGGTATATACATAGGCAGCTAATCCGTAACAGGAATTGTTGGCCCGTTCAATGACTTCCTCTTCTGTTTTGAAAGTAGAGATTGGTGCCAGCGGACCAAAAATCTCATCCTTCATACATTCCATCTCGTCATTAATATCGGTTAATATTGTCGGAGCATAAAAATAGCCGGTATCTTTCGCAGGTTTCAGTCCGCTATAGATGACTTTTCCACCCTTTTTAAGCGCATCGTTTACCAAACTTTCTACTTTCTTATAAGCAGCTTTATCAATTAATGGGCCGATATCCGTTCCCTCTTCAAGTCCATTGCCGACCTTAAGCTTTTCTAGTTCGGCCTGAAAAAGCTTAATAAATTTATCAGCTACTCCCTCTTGGACATAAACCCGGTTCGTACAAATACAGGTCTGACCGGCATTGCGGAATTTCGATTGAACAAGGCCGACTGCCGCTTTTTCCAGATTCGCATCCTCCATAATGATAAACGGGGCATTTCCGCCAAGTTCGAGAGACACTTTTTTAACATTCTCGGCTGCGCCCCGCATTAACATTTTTCCTACTTCAGTTGATCCCGTAAAAGTTATCTTCGTTACACGCGGGTCCTTTAACCACTCATCCCCGATTTCCGAGGATCTGCCGGTAATGACATTAATGACTCCATTAGGGATGCCAGCCTCATGAGCAAGCTCTGCTATTTTGAGGGCAGTAAGCGGGGTTTGAGTGGCCGGCTTTACTACGACTGTACAACCAGCTGCAAGCGCCGGACCTACCTTTCTTGTTATCATTGCAGCCGGGAAATTCCAGGGTGTAATCGCAGCTACGACACCCACAGGCTCTTTTCTGACAAGAATCCGTTTATTCGGATGGGATGCGGGAATGGTTTCCCCATAAATCCGTTTTCCCTCTTCTGCATACCAGGAGATAAACCCGTTGGCATACTGGACCTCTCCAAGAGCTTCCTTCAAGGGCTTTCCTTGTTCAATCGTCATGATTCTAGCAATCTCATCTTTATGTTTTTCAATTAAATAGAACCACTTCATTAACAGCTGATAGCGTTCATCTGCTGTTTTTTTCGCCCAAAGCTTGAAGGCCTTATGAGCTGCATCAACGGCCTGTTTGGCTTCATAGGCACCACCGATAGGAACAGCCCCGACTACTTCCTTTGTAGCCGGGTTAATGATTTCGGTAAAAAACTCATAATCACTGCCAATCCAATCTCCATTTAAATACATTGGATAGATTTGATATTTTTGCTTAAGCGTGTCCATTTCATTTCCCCCCAACTGATAAGGCAGGATCATTCAGATAAACTGCTTCCATCGCTTCCTCAAGTATTTGTAAGCCTTCTTCAAGCTGGTCATCTGTAATCGTTAATGGCATAAGAATACGGATGACGTTTCCATACAGTCCGGCGCTAAGCAATATCAAACCACGCTCTCCAGCTGCTTTGACTATTTTCCCAACGGCCTCTTTATCAGGAGTTTTAGACTGTCGATCTTTTACAATTTCCATCGCGCACATCGCTCCTAAGCCGCGGACATCTCCAATACATTCGAAACGGCTGCCAAGAAGGTCCATCTTTTCAATCACACGGGCTCCGAGCTTATCTGCCCGATTATTGAGGTTTTCACTATCAATAATATCCAAAACTGTTAGCGCAGCCCGGCAGCCAAGCGGACTGCCGGAGTAAGTCCCGCCGATTTCCCCTGCCTCAGCAGCATCCATAATTTCAGCACGGCCAATTACGCCGCTGATTGGAACACCAGCCCCCATTGATTTGGAGATGGTAATTAAATCCGGAACAACTTCAAAATGATCGATTGCAAAATATTTTCCAGTCCGGGCAAATCCCGTTTGAATTTCATCGGCTATAAATAAAATGCCATATTGAGTACAAATCTCTCTAACTTTTTTTACAAAAGCGGCATCAGGCACAATGAAGCCGCCCTCGCCTTGAACAGGCTCCATTACGACTGCCGCAATTGTTTCCGGCGCGACTTCAGCGAGAAGGAATTGTTCAAATTGCTCTATAATCATCTCCGTATATTGCTGTTCATTCATTCCATCAGGGCGTCGATATACGTATGGATATGGCGCCTTATAGACCTCTGGGGCAAAGGGGCCAAAACCGAACTTGTAAGGCTTCACCTTGCTTGTCATCGTCATTGTCATTAAGGTTCTGCCATGGAAGCCCCTTGTAAAAGAAACAATCCCCTGACGCTTCGTATATCTTCGTGCAATCTTCACTGCATTTTCAACAGCTTCCGCACCGCTGTTAAAGAAGGCAGCCTGCTTGTCAAAATCGCCGGGTGCAAGCTCGCAAAGTCTTTCGGCTAGATTGATATATGATTCATACATCATGACATTAAAGCCGGTATGGACATATTGGCTAGCCTGTTCCTGAAGCGCTCGCACCACTCTTGGGTGAGAATGTCCTACGTTTAACGTTCCAATAGCACCAGCAAAATCAATATAGCGATTACCGTCCACATCTTCGACTACGGCTCCTTGTGCTTTTTTAACAAAGGAATGGCAGTTATTACTGATTCCTTTTGGGACAAACTTATTTCTTCGCTCCAATATTTCCTTCGATTTCGGTCCTGGTATCTCTGTTTGGAGCTTGACGTATTTCTTTTCCAATTTCGTGCTCCCCCCTTTTACCTATGCATACCTTTAAAAATCACCGTTACGCTTTGACATGTGCTAAAACCTCTTTGAAGGTGTTGACAACCTTATCAACCTCTTCATAGCTAATTGTCAAAGCCGGTTCAATACGGATGGTCTTTGAATTGATAAGGGTTCCCGCCACTAGAATGCCGTGGTCAAACATTCCCTTTGAAACCTCATAACCGATTTCATCTTTATGGAATTCAATCCCGATCATTAAGCCTTGGCCGCGGATTTCCTGAACCTTGTCTTCATGTCCTTCTGCAGCTTCTTTCAGCTTATTAAGGAAATATTCACCGACTACCCCTGCTCTTTCTGGCAGGTTTTCTTCTATTAAAATACCGATTGTTGCAATCGCCGCCGCACATGCTAATGGATTGCCTCCAAAGGTTGTTGTGTGCATGAACGGATTTGGGAACCAGCTTTTAAACACTTCTTCTTTTGCAACAATCGCTCCTGCTGGCATGACTCCGCCGCCAAAGGCTTTGGCCAAACAGATAATATCCGGAACAACATCGTACAATTCAGCAGCAAACATTTTCCCGGTACGGCCCATGCCTGTTTGCACTTCGTCAAAAATTAACAGAGATCCGTATTGATCACAAAGCTCACGAACTTGTTTTAAGTAGTTTTCCGGCGGAAGAATAATTCCTCCCTCGCCTTGAATTGGTTCTAAAATCACCGCAGCGACGTCTTCTCCGACAGAAGCGCACACTTCAAACGTTTTTCTCATCATGTCGATATCCCCGAATGGCACATGACGGAAGCCTGGAATTAATGGCAGGAATGGCTTACGGAACATTCCTTTCGCTGTTCCGGACAACGAACCTAGGCTTTTTCCATGGAATGCACGAGTGGTGGAAATAAAGGTGGTCCGCTCGCTGTACATTTTTGCAAGTTTTAATGCAGCCTCCACACTTTCGGTACCGCTGTTGGTAAAAAAGGCATATTTCAAATCACCTGGGGTGATATCTGCTAAAATTTTTGCCAGCATGGCGCGAAGCGGGTCAAGCAGGTCCTGACTATGAAGGGCCTGGCGCTTTAGCTGATCGGTTACAGCTTTAACCACCTTTGGATTGCGGTGGCCAACATTGTAAATCCCGAAGCCGCCGAGACAATCAACGTATTCCTTCCCATTTACATCCTTAAAGCAGGCGCCATTATCGGACCATTCAACAGCGGCGAATTGACCGCCTTCCGTAACAGTTTTGCGGTATTCCAGGAAACCAGGGTTCACGTGCTCACGGAAGCCATCGACTGTTTCTTTTGTGATCCATGCCGCCTCTTCCTTGTTGATTTGTTCTTTTTCTATTAAACTCAAAACCTTGTTAATATAATCAGTCACATTTTGTTTTTGCTCAGTCTTTGTCTCTCGTGTTAAATCGATACTCATGTTATCGCTCCTCATTATTAAAATAGTATATACAAAACGGGCGCTTCCGCTTTTAAGATGAAAACCAGCCTACAGGCTCAACCTGCAAATTGATATTAATTTGTTTAATCTCTTGGAATTCCTCAAGGCCAAATGTTCCTAGACTGCGGCCGATTCCGCTTTGTTTATAGCCGCCCCATGGCGCTTCATTATAAGTAGGATGATAGGAATTGATCCAGGTAATCCCGGCGCGAAGCTTTTTAATAACCCTAAGCGCCTTGGCGCCATCCGTGCTAAATACGGCACCGGCAAGCCCATAAACCGTACTATTCGCGAGCTTAACCGCTTCGTTTTCATCCTTAAACTTTTGGATAACCACTACAGGTCCGAAAATTTCCTCCTGAACGATTCGCATATCTTGCTTGACATCTATAAAAACGGTAGGTTCAACGAAATATCCATTTCCTAAGCCGTCACGAACGATTCGGCTGCCGCCGCAAGCGACCTTTGCACCTTCCTGTTTTCCAAGCTCGATGTAATGAAGGACCTTCTCCAAATGCTCCTGGCTGACAAGCGGGCCCATCTCTGTGGAAGGATCGTTTCCTGGTCCCACTTGAATTTTCTTAGCCCTATCAACAAACCGTTCGACAAATTGCTCGTAAATACTCTCTTCAACCAGAATTCTGGATCCGGCCGAGCACACTTGACCGGCACCGGCATAAATTCCGAATAATGCATAATCGACAGCGGTTTCAAAATCAGCATCAGCAAAAATGATATTTGGGGATTTTCCACCTAACTCAAGCGATACCTTTTTCATCGTGTCGGCAGCTGTTTTCATAATATGTTTGCCTGTTTTCGTACCGCCGGTAAATGAAATCATATCCACTTCCTGATGGGATGCAATTTCATTTCCTGCCACTGGACCAGCGCCCATCACCATATTAGCTACACCCTTTGGAAGACCTACCTCTTCAAAAATCTCGAATAACTTTTTAGGAGTCACAGGAGTTACTTCTGAAGGTTTGAAAACAATGGTATTGCCGGCAGCTAGAGCAGGGGCAATTTTCCAAACGCTCATTAAAAGCGGATAATTCCATGGAACAATCAGACCGCACACACCCACTGGTTCACGGACAACCATTGCCTGCATTGGATCGGCTACATGATACGTATAACCATCTGGTTTTGTAATCAGGCCGGCATAATAACGGAAACAGGCAGCGGCATCGCCTATATCAAATCCTGCCTCTCTTAAGGGCTTGCCGTTATCCATGGTTTCCAATTGCGTAAGCTCATCTGCATACTCATCAATTTTGTCAGCTATTTTAAATAAATAGGAGGCTCGTTCCTGTGCGGATAGACCTGACCAGACACCTTCCTCAAATGCTCGGCGGGCAGCGTAAATGGCCGCGCGCGCATCAGCAACTGTTCCTTCTGGGGCATATGATATTACCTCGCCATTGGCAGGATTAATAACTGGGCGTGTTTCTTGATTTTCAGCATCTTTCCATTCACCATCAATGAACATTTTTAGGTTAATCACTCGATTTTTTACCTCGACCATTATCAATTCCTCCTTTTAATTCCCTCACTAACTATTAATGCAAGAAACGTGCCAAAACATAAAACCAAATAAAATTGTGCTTTTAGAAAAATTAAATTTGCGAAGCTATTCATTTTTGCATAACTTTAGTATTTTTTGCATAAACAAAAAACTGCTTCCAGAATAGATATCTGGAAGCAGTTTTCGCTTAAATGGTAGATAAGTTTTCGATATTCATATTTTTCTCACTTAAGATTTTCTGATATTTCCTGCTGACGGAGGATTGACTGATTCCCAATGCTTTAGCTGCTTTTGTAGTTGTCTTGTACTGGTTCATTGCCAGGACAATCAGTTGTTCCTCGACATGATCGATGGCTTCCTGTAACGGAATAACCCTCGTAATGACTGGCTTCATTTTTTTGTGCTCATAACCTAGTGATAAGAACTGGCTGACGAATTCGGCATCAATGGCCAAATGGTCTGCTGTTACCACTAACCGTTCAATAATGTTTTGCAGCTCCCTGACATTGCCCGGCCATGGATAGAATTCCATGACATTCACGGCATCGGGGGTTAAATGATAATTTCGTTCGTATTTTTCATTCAGCTTCTGCAGAAAATGGAAAGCCAGTAAAGAAATATCTTCCGTCCGCTCCCTTAATGGCGGTATATGGAGAGGAATAACATTCAAGCGATAAAATAAATCTTCTCTGAAAGTCCCGTCCTCAACCATTTTTTCTAATTTTTTGTTGGTAGCGGCGATGATTTGCACATTGACCTTGATTGGCGTAGTGCTTCCGACTGGAATAACCTCCTGCTCCTGAAGCACCCTGAGCAGCTTCACCTGAAGATGCATCGGCATCTCACCAATTTCATCGAGAAACAAAATACCTTCATTCGCCTGTTTAAAATAACCTTCTTTTCCATTCTTATCGGCACCTGTAAAAGCACCCTTTGCATAGCCAAACAATTCGCTTTCCAATAAGTTTTCCGGAATGGCCCCGCAATTTAATTTGAGGAATGGTTTTGAAGATCGTTTTCCTAACTGGTGTACCGCTTGGGCAATCACTTCTTTTCCGACCCCAGATTCTCCATGAAGGAGAACAGTTGAGGAGAAGTCGGCGATTTTCTTCACTTGGTTCATAATCTTTTCCATCTTTGGGCTGCAGTAAATCAGCTTTTTTAAGAAGCGGTCTTTAGATTTAAAATCATCTAATTCCTTCTTATATTGTTCTGATATCTTGCGCATTTCCAAAAGTTCGCTTTTTAAGCGGGTAGTCTCGGTAATATCCCTTGAAGCCACAATAATCCGGTCCAGATCCCCCTTTTCATTAAAAACAGGATTTCCGACGGCTAGAATTTTTCGGCCTGATTTTGTTTCCTGAACAACGGATACCTTTTTTCTTTTTTCTAAAACAAGTCTTGTGACTGAAGGGGTAAACAGCCCTTGATCCTCAAAATCAAGAATATTTTTTCCAATTAATTCTTTGAGATCGACCTTCCAAAAATCCTGAATAATATTATCGCTAAATCTGATTAGTTCTCCTTTGGCATTAACCACGAGGATTTCATCATATATGCTTGAAAGAATGGCATTTAAGTCTTTATTCAAGTCCTTAATATATTCAATTTCCATTGCCATTTCTTCGACCATTGGTAAATCTTGGACAACGATAATGATTCCTTCGACCACATCATCATAGTTCATAATCGGGCTGTAATCGACGAGGACACCCATTTCGTTCGTAATCTCCAGGTGATTGAGGAGGGTTTTTCCGGTTGAAAACACATTGTCAATATGCTCTTTGCTGAATATCGTTTCTGCCGGAAAATTTAAGACCTTTTCGGCGGTTGATTTAATCATTTTTAATCCGGCTTCATTACAATTGATGATGCGTTTTTCCTTATCCAGAACAAATATCCCCATCGGAATGGAAGTTAAAATAATTTTAAGCAAATCAACGCTTTTATTCTCTTGTTTAAATAGCTCGGCCAGAACATCTTCTCTTCTTATGTAGCCTGAAGGTTTTCCATCCTCGCCTTTTATGATGGCAAACGGCTCCCCGATAATTTGAAACAAAACAGGCAGAGAAATATTCTCGCTTAAATGGCATATACTTTCGATGGACTTCGCTTGGTCGAGCAAAATATCTATCGAAAAATGATTCTCTTTCAGCTTTTCAAGCAATTGATTGTTTAACGATACATAGGCAAATAATTGATTTTGTTTTTCTAAGAATATAAAGGGTTCTTTTAAATTGTTTAAGGTTGATTTTAATTCTTCTTGATGTTCCACTGTGACTGAAATAATTGGCTTGATTTTTTCCATTGCGACGGAAAACATATTTTTCATCCCCTTCTATCCTATCAACCTTATACTACCACTTTAATCAGAATTTTTTAAATAAAAAATCATTAAAAAAGAAGATGCATTGTCCATCTTCTTTTTTAATCGTTTAATCACTACCAGTTATAAATAAATCTTCTTTTATATAGGCAAGGACCATTCCAGGAATAACGTTATCTCCTTCCTGTACCTCGAGTGACTCTACCTCACCACTAACACCGGTTTGGATCATCTCCACATGTCCGTCATCTGCTTTTATCATGAATAATGGTTCCCATTCGTATATTCTTTCTTCGCTTTTGATTTGAACTTTCTCAACCCTCCCGAAGCAAGGGCTTATAACTACTCCTAAATACATAGGGCTTCTCCTCCAATCCCGGCTTAATATTGTTCCTGATAGGGCGCCGTTTGTAATACAAGACCAAAGAACTCTTGGAATTCTGGAATGTCCTCATGCTCGATACCAAGTTTGTCGGCCCAAAGTTCATCTGCATAGGTGTCCTCTTGGCAGAGCAAGACCATGTTAGCTGTTTGTAATGAGGTTACCATTGCTTTTCCAAAAAAGTGCTCTGAATAGCCGACTGTCAAATCATAACGATGATTATTGGAAATTAAGCAAAAGTAATGTAAAAGCTGGCGTTCTTTTTGTTCAGATAATATTTCTAATTTCATGGTTTATTCCTCCTTTTTAATATTTCAGCCATCCTCTAAGTCTTGAAGCTTCAGCTAATTTCTGAATTCCTTCGATATAAGCTGCAATTTTTAAATTAACACTATATTTTTTGGAGGTGTTAAAAACATTTAGGAAACTCTGAGTAATTTTTTCTTTGAGTCTTTTATCAACGGTTTCCTCCGTCCAGTAATATCCCTGGTTGTTCTGGCACCACTCGAAGTAAGAAACGATCACGCCGCCTGAATTTGCGAGTATATCTGGTACAACGAGAATCTCTCGTTCGTCGAGAATTTCCAGCGCTTCTTTTGTCGTTGGCCCGTTCGCCGCCTCGATAATAATATTGCAGTTCAGGCGGCTGGCATTTTGTTTATGAATCACCCCAGAAATCGCAGCTGGAATCAAGACATCGCATTCTTTTTCTAATAATTCTTGGTTTGTCATCGATCTATTAAAGCGATTTGATACAATCCCAAACGAGTCTCTATTTTCAAGGAGGTATGGGATATCAAGGCCGTTTTCATCATATAAACCGCCTAGAACATCACTAATCCCGACAACTTTAGCTCCTAGATCATATAAATATTTCGCTAAGTAACTGCCTACATTGCCAAATCCTTGAATGATGATTTTCAGGTCCTTTACTGGCTTTTTCTTTAATTCGCAAACCATCTCAAGGGTGTACAAAACGCCTTTCGAGGTGGCTGTTTCTCTTCCTTTTGAGCCGCCTAATGCAATGGGCTTTCCTGTGATAAAACCTGGTGAATCAAATTCGCGGATATGGTCGTATTCATCGAGCATCCACGCCATAATTTGCGAGTTTGTATACATATCCGGTGCGGGGATATCCTTGGTCGGCCCCACAATTTGGCTGACTGCTCTAACATAGCCCCTGCTGAGGCGTTCCAGTTCGTCAAGGCTCATTATTCGGGGATCGCAGACAATCCCGCCCTTTGCCCCGCCGTATGGAAGATCGGTTATCCCGCATTTTAGGCTCATCCAGCCCGCTAATGCTTTTACCTCTTCAGGGGTAACATCTGGGTGGAAGCGTATTCCGCCTTTTGTCGGACCTGATGCATCATTATGCTGGGCCCGGTATCCTTGAAAAATTTCTGTTTGCCCGTTGTCCATTCTAACGGGAATACTTACTTCTAAAAATCTCATCGGCTTCTTTAAAAATTCAAAGACCTGCGGAGGATAATTTAGGATTTGAGCAGCCTCACTGAGTATTTCCTGAAACTCAAATAAAGAGTTATCCATTTCCTTTAATACCTCGCTCTTTTTCAAATCTAAAGAATCGATTGCCATCATAACACCTCATTTTTTGTTGTTACCTATGGTAAAAGCAAGATTCGTGCCAACTTAAGAAAGGGGCTATATTGCTACTTTTTTTGAAAAAGAATTTAGGTATTATGAAAAAGTGACTGACTTTATTCATTTCTGCATAATTGGTTTTTCGTATCCTGATGAGGGGTTTTCGGGCTGATGGTATACTTGAGTTTTAAATTTTCCTGTGGTGGGTAGATTCATCGATTTAAGTAGCTTTTGTCCAATATGGGGAGAGTCGATATGTAGAAATTGGCAGAATTCCGTTTTTGTTATCCAAGGCTTGATTAATAGAAAATAATCATGGATGGCTTGAATATGTGCTTTATTGGATTGAGCATTTCACTTCGGACAATTCCATTTTCCTCTTTTATAAACCATTAGTATGGCGCAACTTTCAGGGCACTGTACACCGGTTAGAATATCATTAGGAGATAAATGGTAGGTTTTTAGGATATCAGGGTTATCTGGTGTGTGGTTGGACAAGAGGAGACGCTTTATTTTGTTAAGCTCTTTTTTGTTTAGTTTGTCTACTTTATAATATTTTTCTATTTGATTTATTTTCTCTAAGAGGTTTTCGCTATTACAAATATGTTGAGTAATCTGTTCATTTCTAATTTCTGTTCTTATGATGGTTCTTTCATTACTATTTATAAAAAAATAAAGAATAGGGATATCGCTGCAATTATGTTCCAGCAGCCAATTTTTTAGCTTTCTTGCCTGAAGTTTTGCTTGTAAAACGGGATTTTTGATTCTTTCTTCATTCCCATTTCTTTTGCAGGTGGTTTGATTATGATCCTTTTCAAAGGATAATTCTCCAGACATGTTTTTGACCTAAAGAACGATCCCAAAGGCGGAACATAATAGAAAAAAATCCATTTGGAAGTAATATTGCCGATATAAAAGGCGAAGTCCATGAAATATTAGATATTTTGAGTCGGATAGCATACTTAAGTAGAAGCCTAAAGATTTCTCTCCGCGAAAACCAGCCATTCTGCCTTTAAAATCTGCCATAACTTCAGGCCATTTTGGATGAAAAGTGGATAATCTCCTAGTAAGTGCCTCCAGTTTTTCAATTCTTGGTGTTATTTGAATTTCTTTAGCGAACAAAATACCACACCCTTTCATTTTTCCACTAATTTCTTGCTCTTTCTTCCAATTTCCTGCAATAATCGACAATAATTGTGAGCACTTTTTGAATTTTCATATTTCTTTTGGATAGGGAAAATTGTTACTCGCCTTTTTGAAGGTTTTACTCGCTAAAAAGTACCATTTACTCGCCAAAATTACATTTTACTTGCCGATTTTCATTAAATACTCGCGAATCTTTCCCTTTTACTCGCCATCCCCTACCTCTCCCCACAAAACACCCAAAAGCCAGGCATCAAGCCTGGCTCAGGTAACTTTCACTTATAAAGAAGTAGGTTTCTCCGCTTCATCAAAATGAAGATCCACAATACTCGTTTTGGAGATTTTGGTTTTAAAGGCTAAATAGATTAACCCGATGACAATCCAAGCAATTCCTCCGATGAGGGCATCCGCTTGGAGGTTGTACCACAAAATCCCCGTGGTACCTGCCCCAAGGATAGGCATTACCAGAAAGGAGAAAATATCTTTACCAGTTTTGTATCTTTTTTGACGGAAAACGAAATGGGCAATAACCGACAAATTAACAAAGGTAAACGCAATCAACGCCCCAAAGTTAATAAAGGAAGAAATGAGCTCAAGGCTAGGTGCTATCGCTAGCAATGATACTACTCCAACGAGAATGACATTAAAGGCAGGTGTCAGGAATTTCGGATGAACCGAACCAAATAGCCTTTTCGGAAGGACACCGTTACGTCCCATTACATATAACAGACGTGCCACACTCGCATGGGATGCCAGCCCGGAAGCGATAGTTGCTGCAAACGCACCTGCAAGAAAAACTAGTTTAAAAATCGTTCCACCAACAAACAAGCCAATTTCAGGTAACGTATCATCCGTTACTTTAAACCCTGAAACGTCTGGGAATAAAGCTTGGGCGAAGTAACCACAGATAAAAAAGATGGCGCCGCCGATTAAGACCGTTAACATAATCGCCTTCGGCATTGTTTTTATATCAGTGGCCTCCTCAGCGTACATCGTGACGGCATCGAAACCAATAAAAGAAAAACAAACAACTGTAGCACCAGTCAAAACAGCACCAAGATGGACATTGGAATGAATAAGCGGTTCCGTAGTGAATATCGTGCCTTGCCCCATTCCTTGGGATAGCTTCACAAAAGCGAGGACTATAAAAGCACATATTAATACAACTTCAAAAATTACAAGAAGGGAATTCAAATTTGAGGTTTTACTCATACTCCATACGTTAATGCCGGTAACGACGGCGACATAACAGACCACCCAAATCCATGCTGGAACCGAAGGAAAGACGGATACCATATAAATTCGGATAATCAAGGCATTCACCATGGGTAAGAGGATATAATCAAGCAATGCTGCCCAGCCAACGATAAATCCAAGATGGGGGCTCATTGTTTCTTTCGTATACGTATAGGCAGATCCAGCGCTTGGAAACACTTGGACCATTTTTCCATAACTAATCGCTGTAAACAACATAACAGCTAATGCCGTTAGATAGGCAAGGGGAACAACACCATTTGTTTCTTCAGAAACGATCCCGAATGTATCAAACACAATAGTAGGGGTCATATAGCCTAATCCAAGACCAACTATGGCCCAGAGTCCAAGTGAACGTTTAAGGGTTACATTCTCCAATTTGAACAACTCTCCTTTTTTAAAAAAAATTAATGTAAGCAGTTTCATTTTTGTTCAAATCAATATGAATACAAATAGAACCTCCCCTTTAAAATAATTATATTACTATTCAAAATAGTTGCAATTTTCATGCCAAAAATTTTTAACTAAGGAAATAATAAAATAATCCTAAAATCTATGAAATTTTGCATAATCTAATCTTATTTGCATAGTCAAGAGCATCAAAAAAGCCTTCAATCTATAAATGATTGAAGGCTTAAAAGCTCATTATGCTTCTTCTGCTTTAAATTGCGGCGGAGCTGCCCGGAATGCTTTTGTTAGATAGAGCAAATAGACAAAGCCTACCCCAAACCATATAAGGCCCATGGTCAAGGAACTTATTTCAAGATTTACCCACAGGATTCCTACTGCGGCGGCCCCAATTAATGGCATGATGACGTAATCAAAAAATCCCTTTGGAGACCGATGCATTTTTTGCCGGATTGCAAAATGACTAATAACCGAAAGATTTACAAAAGTAAATGCCATAAGGGCACCAAAATTTATTAACGACGTAGCAGTGACCAAATCAAAGAACCAGGCAGATAAGGAGATGACACCGACAAAAATAACATTAAATGCCGGCGTCCTCCATTTTGGATGGACAAAGCCGAACCACTTCTCCGGAAAGACCTTATCCCGCCCCATGACATATAGTAGTCGTGATACACTTGCATGTGAAGCAAGCCCGGATGCCAGAGTATTGACAAAGGTTGTACATAAGAAAATCGATTGAAACAGCTTCCCCCCCACATACAGAGCGATTTCCGGCAGGGCTGCATCGGGATTTTTGAATCTTGAAATATCAGGGAAGAATAACTGAATAAAGAACGATGTGGTGATAAAGATGACTCCCCCCCATAAAGCTGTTAAAAGGATCGCTTTTGGAATTGTTTTTTCAGGATTTGGCGTTTCCTCAGAGAGGGTTGTAACCGCATCAAAACCAAGAAAGGAAAAACAGAGAATCGTTGCTCCTGTAATTAGGATTGGGATGTTCATCCCTTCTACAAAAAAAGGCTTCAAGCTGAGGACGGTTCCGGCTCCTTCGCCTCCATTCAGCCCTCTAACGACAAGGATGATAAAGACGATCATAATCATGATTTGCACGGCCACAAAAATCGTATTAAAATTTGCCAGGATATTAACGCTTCGTAAATTAAGAAAGGTAACGATTCCGACAAACGCTAATACCCAGATAAAATCAGGAACGGATGGAAACAAAGCATTTAAGTACAGTTTGGTTAATAAAGCGTTGACCATCGGTAAAAATAAATAATCAAGTAAAGAGGACCAGCCAACAAGGAATCCTAAATGACTGTTTATTGCCTTTTGCGTATAAGTATAGGCCGAACCCGCCTGGGGAAAAACCTTTACCAGTTTGCCATAGCTTGCCGCCGTGAAAAGCATACCAATCAATGCAATAATATAGGCGCTTGGCACGTGACCATTGGTTATCCCTGAAACAATCCCAAACGTATCAAATACAACCATGGGGGTCATATATGCAAGCCCCATAATAACAACCTGCCAAAGCTTTAACGATCTTATCAACTTTACGCCATTTTCCACCTATCATACCTCCCCTTTTTTAAACCGCTTTCTATTTAAGAGAACCCCTTTGTCGTTTTTTTAAAATTTTTTATTCCCCCTTATTTTTAAAATCAGTATGTAAGATTGCAATTTCCGTGCCAATCATGAAGAGTTCCTTCCTTTCATTTGGCATAAAACTTGCATCATTTAATTTAGAAAAAGCAGAAATGGGGGAATCTAAATATGCAATATCCTTTATCACCAGACGTAAAACCTGAATTTTGTACGACAGGCACGTTTATGAGACTGCCTTCCGCAAGAGAAAATGCGAAATTAGCAATTGTCGGTATGCCGTTTGATACTGCCGCATCCTTCCGTGTTGGGGCCCGCTTCGCACCGCAGGCCATTCGTCAGGCATCGATGACCTTATTCCCGTATCATCCGATTCACAAGGTGTATCCGTTTGATGATTGCAATGCCATTGATATTGGCGATGTTTCCGTGATCCCTCATAATATCCATCGCAGCTACGAGGTCATTGAAAAAGCAGTCATTGAATTGATGGAAAAAGGAATCATTCCCATTGGGCTTGGCGGGGATCACTCTGTGACGTTGGCCAACTTAAGAGCAGCTGCCAAGGTGCACGGACCAGTTGCCTTAATTCATTTTGATTCCCATACCGATACGTGGGATACCTATTATGATGAAAAATATTGGCACGGTTCTCCTTTCATCCGAGCCTATGAAGAAAATCTGCTTATTCCAGATAAGGTATTTCAGGTTGGGATTCGCGGTACACTCAACCATCCAGGCGATATTGATGCTAGTAAAGACTTGGGCTACCATGTAATTACCACACCTGAATTAAAAGAACGTGGAATGGAGGATATTATTAGAGAAATCAAACAAAAAATTGGGGATACTCCTTGCTTCCTTAGCTTTGATATTGATTTTGTCGATCCTTCCTGTGCTCCCGGAACCGGGACACTTGAGGTCGGCGGATTAAATAGCTTTGAAACCCTACAAATTATCCGTGCCCTAACAGATTTTAATTTTATAGGTTTTGACTTAGTCGAAGTGCTGCCGCCATACGACCCAACACAAATTACTTCCCTGCTCGCTGCCACTATCATTCATGATTTTGCTAGTTTAGTAGCTCTTAAAATAAATAAATAAATACAAAAAAGCAGTGGATTCCCATTTGGAATCCACTGCTTTTTTGTATAAAAATCTATTTTTTTTGGAATGTTAATGATTATCTTGCAAATCGATGATTTCCAATTGTAACGGTAACAGGGCGTGATAGAATCCACTGACTTTGCGCTGTTTTAGGGTTGTAGAAAAATAATGAGCCGCTTCCTTTTCCGCTAAAAGCGATTGCTTCATTAACCGCTCTCTTTGAAGCATAATCAGCTGGCTGATTAATTTGACCGTTTTGGACAGGTGTAAATGCATAATGCCCATTTGCTATTTGATAGATAACTCCACGAACTGTGTTTGGGAAGTCAGGGCTTTTTACTCTATTTAAAATGACTGTAGCAACTGCTACTTTCCCAGCATAAGGCTCTCCCACTGCTTCTGCACGGACAAGTCGTGCCATTAGATCTTTCTCTGCTGCTGTATAAGGAGAGTTCGGGATCAGCATATTTTGTCCTGTATATAATGGCTTAGAATGATTAGCCGACATTAAACTATTTAAAGGTACACCAAAACCTTTTGCAATTTTCCAATAAGTTTCTCCAGACTGAATTTTATGAGTTGTCGTAGCCGCTTCTGTTTTTCCATTTATCGTAAATGCTGACATTGATAAGATAAGACCAGCTGCAATTACTAGTTTTTTAAATTTGTTCATTTGAAAACCTCCTAGATTAGTAGCTCGTTTCTCTACAACTAATGCTACCAGTTGTAACATACGAATTCATTAGCCAAAAAATGGATTACAGAAACTAGCAAAGAGACCGATTGATATCAAAGCGTTTCTCACAAAAATGGAAGGTCTAACCAATTCACCTCAAACTCCATATAAATGCTTTATTGGATAATAAAGGGGGTATTATTACATTTTGTTTCAGCCATGTAACATAGTAAATGAAAAACTTTCACCAATCTGACAACAATTCCCTTGAAATCATACAGGATTTCACGTGTATCTTTGGAAATAATATAACGAGATGATATAAAGGAGGATTTCTTATGAAAAATCAATTAGTGGACGTACTTAACAAACAAATTTCCAATTGGTCTGTATTGTATATGAAGTTACATAACTATCATTGGTACGTGAAGGGCGGGCAATTTTTCACACTTCACGCCAAATTTGAAGAGTTCTATAATGAGGCTGGGCTCCATGTCGATGAATTGGCAGAACGGTTGCTCGCAATTGGAGGTAATCCTGTCGCAACCATGAAAGAATGCCTCGAAATCTCATCTATCCAAGAAGCAACAGGCGCAGAATCAGCTGAAGAAATGGTTCAATCGATTATTAACGACTTTTCGATCATCATTGGTGAAATAAAAGAAGGAATGAGTTTAGCTGGTGAGTTAGATGATGAAACCACCGGCGATATGCTGCTCGCAATCCATTCAGGCTTAGAGAAGCATGTTTGGATGCTGACAGCATTCCTTGGAAAAACACTTTAATTAACTTAAAGTCCAACAATTAATTGTTGGACTTTTTTAAATTAGAATTATTATTAAAAAGGTTTGACTTTTATTTAGTATTAATATTATTATTGTAATTAAGAAAAAGTTTTAGGAGGTACCCCTGAATGCCCAAACATGAGGTCATCGTATATAGCAGCACAGGCTGCCCTTATTGTGAAAAAGTAAAATCGTATCTAAAAGAAAAGGGAATTGAATTTGAAGAACGAAATGCCTCGATTCATAAAGAATATTTTGAGCAGTTAAAGGAACGGAAAATTTTCGGAACACCTGCAACCTTTATTAATGGAAAGCTTGTTTTAGGCTTCCAGGAGAAAAAATTTATTAAACTTCTTGGGTTGTCAGAAGAGGACAAGCCAGTATCATCGGCACCCCCGCAACCTGAAAGTGAAGAATCCATTTTCCAGCCAGTTAATGAAAAGATCCTTGAAGAAGTCTATGACTTTGTAACCATTGGCGGAGGACCTGCTGGAGCATCTGCTGCTGTTTATGCTGCCCGTGGTAAATTAAAAACCCTTGTTATTGATAAGGCACCAAAGGCAGGAACTTTAGCGATTACTCATAAAATCGCTAACTATCCAGGGGTGCGTGAAGAAGTAACAGGTCTTGAATTACTGACACGAATGCAAGCACAAGCAAAAGACTTTGGAGCAGAATTCGTTCGCTCTACTGTTCTTTCCGTTGATTTTTCAAATGAAATCAAAATGATAGAGGTAGCTGAAGGAACGATTAAGGCTAAAAGCGTTTTTATTGCCGTTGGCGCAAAAGCTCCATCCAGTAAGATTAATGGTGAAGAAGAATTCACCGGTCGCGGGGTCAGCTATTGTTCAACCTGTGATGCTGCCTTTTATCAAGATCAGGTTGTCGCTGTTGTTGGTGATAATGACGAGGCTATTCATGAGGCAGAAACACTTGCAAAGTATTGCAAAACTGTTAAATTATTAATTCCTACGGAACAGTTAAAGGGGGAAACCGACCTTTCACCCCTGGAAGATAATCCAAAGGTCGAAATCTATCGACGTCACCGAGTCAGAGAAATCACTGGTACAGATAGTGTAGAGAAATTAGTTGTTCTAAATGATAAAAAAGAAGTGGAAACATGGAATGTCGATGGTATTTTCTTATATCTTGGCGGAATGAAACCGGGGACTGATTTCCTCAATAGAGCCGTCATGAGAGATGAAGAAGGTTATGTGATCGTTGACGACCATCTTCGTACAAATGTTGATGGAGTGTTTGCAGGCGGGGACGCTAGAAGAACACCGATTAAACAAGCCGTTATTTCTGCAGCTGATGGTGCGATTGCTGCATTAAGTGCCGAACAGCACGTCAACAAACGATCAAAACTAAGACCGCAATATAGCTAATTTCAATCTTTTTTCTGCGAATCAACGTTTGTCCATTTCATTTTTCTCCTATTTGCATAAATTGTAATTATTAAATAGGAGGTGACTTTGAAATGGGACACAGTAGCACAAGCTTTGCGCTAATCGTTGTGTTGTTTATCCTTTTAATCATTGTTGGTGCATCTTGGATGTACTAATCATGGCAATGGCCATTACACCTTAATAAAAAGAGGGTGGTAAAATCTCATGGTTTTACTGCTCTTTTTTTTTCTTTTTCAAGTTCTTTGTTGAAAAAAACATAAACAAAAAAACGGCCAATATAATGTAATAATGCATTTAAGAGGAGGGGTTTAAATGGTACAGCAAGGTTTTAACGGAATGGATACACAAAATCCAATGTTAATTGCCCCTGAAACGTTTGCAGCACCACCTGAATCACTAACCGAACAAATGTTTATCGAGAGATCGTTAATCGAAAATAAATTTTGGCTGAGAATTATGAAAGAGCATTCCTATTTTTTAGGTGAAGGATTTAGCCGGAAAGACAGGCAACTAATTCAACAAACTGACCGTTTTTATCATTATTTTGAGGAGCAGGAAAAACGAGCCTATCAAACCCCCAATAATGTAACCGCTGTTCGGAAGTTAAATGAGGATTCGATTCAGCTTGTATTAGGATTGCGAAATTTCAAACGCAACTTGCTGATTATGATCATTAATTGCCAGGTTATGGGTTTTAACTTCCCGCTTCTTGTTGATCATACGGCGCGCGAGGCAGAGTATTTTATGAGAACGTTGAAAAAGTTTAATGAAGGGATATTAGACCCTATCCAGGATGCGATTATTAAAGAAAATGTCTTTTGGCTAAAAATCATGATGGAGCACTCACGTTTTATTGCCTCCCTGCTTGATCAATCGGAACGGAATTTAGTTAAAGCAGCACTAAAATTTGGCGATGATTTTGAAGTTCTCCTTAACCAGGCAAGAGACGTGGAATCGATGCTGTATAAGAAAAAACCAACCTACCCGATAATTGGCAAGCTTAATAAAGATAGTGAAACTGCAGCACATGAGATTCGTGCCTTTAAACAGGCCGGACTAGATTTCATTAAAAACTGTCAAATTAAAAATGTCATTGATCCGCTGCTTGCTGACCATGTAGTTAGGGAAGCTGACCATTTCTTGCAAATGGTTCATGTTTTAGAACAACGATTAAAAGTCAAACAACAAGAACAACAGCATATGTAGGAAAAAAAAGAGACTATCCTTGGATAGTCTCTTCCTCCTTTTGACTGCGAGCGAGGATTACTAAGCTAATCGTTATGGTAATAAAAGCAATCAGCGCTAAGAGAGGAATCGTTATAAATCCCAGCCAATTGATATAGTCCTTTGAACAGGGAACCCCGCTTGTACACATTTCAAACTGTTGTAAATAGGGAATCTTTTGCAATAAAGTATGGTAGCCTGATATTAGGATTCCGATGAGTGACAGCGGCAGTACATATTTATAAATTCCTCTATCGTTTCGGTAGACAGCAATTCCCAATATGATGGCTAGCGGATACATGAATATCCGCTGGTACCAGCAAAGCGTACAAGGAACGAAGTGCATGACTTCACTAAAGTACAAGCTTCCAAGTGTTGCAATTATAGCAGCAATCCACGAGACCACTAAGGATTTATTCATGCTATTTCCCCTTCGCGGCTTTATCAACCATCTTTTTTAAATCGTCCATACTTCCGCCTTCAAACTTCTTGCCATTTACAAAAATGGTTGGCGTGCCTGTTACACCTAATTTTTCAACATAATCCATATCCTTTTTCCAGGCAGCATCTGATTTCTTGACCTGGAAGTTTTGGACAACCTTATCCACTTCTTTGTCGCTGGCTACTTCTTTCAACGTATCTGTTAAGAATTTTTCTGTATATAAATCGATTTTTTCAAATTTAGTATCTTCTGGCTGTTTTTTGTAAAGAAGATCATGGAACTTCCAAAACTTATCGTTTCCTAATTCCTGATAAACAGATTCCGCAAATTTAGCAGAGCGCTCAGAATCAACATTGATAAACGAATCATTCATAAAATACAATTTAGCCTTTCCAGTATCCACCAAATCTTTTTGAATCAGAGGAATTACTTGATCAGCAAAGTTTTTACAATTTGGGCATTTATAGTCGCCGAATTCAATGATAGAGACGGGTGCGGATTTATCGCCCTGGAATGGCTGATTAGCGTAATCAATTTTTTCGGATGTTGTATTGTCCTGATCCTTATTATGATTTCCGAATAAAATAAGTGCCAATATTCCAACGGCAACTAGACCGACTACCCAGAAAATAAACATCGATGATGAATTCTTATTAGTTTTCGTGTATTTTTTGTTATTTGCCATAAACAGACTCCTTATGTAAATTGTTGTCCTTGATAGTATAAATATTACCTATCCTTTTCAATAATGCAAATAAAAGATATCAATTCTGAGCATTAGGATGAGCTTATTAACAATAATAGGATAATATAAGAAGGGATTCTAAATTATATAACTAATTGGAGTTGGTATAATGACAAGAAACGATAAATACATAGGTTATATTGGAACTTATACAAAAGGTGACAGTAAGGGTATTTACAGGTTTTCACTTGATGCCGCAGCAGGGGTAATTGCAGAAGTGGAAGTTGCAGCGGAATTAGAGAATCCTACCTATTTAACCATCAGCAATGACAATCGATATCTTTATTCTGTGGCAAAAGAAGGAAAATCCGGCGGAGTTGCCGCTTTTTCTATAAGTGAAACAGGCGGCCTGACTGCGATTAATAGTGAAGGCTCCGAGGGATCTTCCCCATGCCATGTTAGTGTGGATAGTCAAAACCGCTATGTGTTCAGCGCAAATTATCATAAGGGGCAGGTAGAATCCCAACCCATTAATCAAGAGAATGGTTCTGTTCGACCTGCGGTTTCAGTCGTGAAGCATGAAGGACGGGGACCAGATCCAAGACAGGATAAACCCCATACCCATTATGCGGGACTCACCCCTGATGAAAAATACCTGGCTGTTGTGGAATTAGGGATTGATGCACTCATAACCTATGAAATCAGTGCTGAGGGGAAATTATCAGAGGTTAGCCGTTTACCATTAAAGGCAGGCAGCGGGCCAAGACATCTGGTTTTTCATCCGAATGGAACAATTGCGTATGTCATGACTGAATTCAGTTCAGAGGTTATTGTTTTAACCTATCATCCTGAAAATGGACATTTTACCGAAAAACAATATATCTCAACACTTCCTGATGATTTTAAGGAGAATAATCAAGGCAGTGCGATTCATATTTCCTCTGACGGCCGTTTTGTTTATGCTGGTAACCGGGGTCATAACAGCATCGCTGTATTTAGAGCAGATATATTTTCCGGTGAGTTGAGCTTTATCGAGCATACATCTACCGAAGGGGATTGGCCGAGAGATTTCGCTTTAGATCCAACGGAGAAATTCATCGTAGCCTCCAATCAGGAATCGAGCAATCTTGTGTTGTTTGCCCGAGATGATGCTACTGGAAGATTAACGCTTCTTAATTCTGATATTGTTGTTCCTCATCCGGTTTGTGTGAAGTTTTTATAGAAAGTTAAAAAACCAGGTTTAAAATTCTTTTAAAGTTCCTTATGATTTAATACAACCCAAGGAGCTTTCCTTGGGCCTATTTACTTACTTATTTTCAGTCTTGCTACTGTTACAACAAGAATTCCTCCATCGAATTAATTAGCAAAGATTCATGCATCTGTTAATGCGATCACCTCAGAGGTGTAGACAGATATACACAAGGAATAGTGATATGGAATACACACCTGTGGTAGCCGGTAAAGTTGGATGAATAGTTGTTGCTAGTGGTAAAACGAGAATTTTGCAACCAAAGGGAGCAATTGAAGCATAATCACCACTAGCAGAATTTTATTCATAATACAACTTGCTTATATTTATTATCAATAACTCGGCATGGTACTCCTACAGCAGTACAGTTATTAGGCAAATTCTTAAGTACCACAGAGTTCGCTCCGACCATAACTTCATTGCCAATAGTTATCTCACCAACAACAACTGATCCAGCGTACAGTGTTACATTATTTCCGATTTTCGGTACAATTTTGCTAAAATTATTTTCTCCAACTGTAACATTCTGAAATACACGTAAGCCTGTACCTGCTGTAATTGCACCAATAACGACACCAACAGTGTGATACATAAAGAAATTACTACCGATGTCAGCTGCTGGTGAGATGTCACAAGAATGTAACAATATATTTAGATACCAAAAAAATTTAGCAAATACCTTTAGCTTATGTTGATGACACCATGAACTTAATCTAAAAATAAATACTGCTCTTGAACTAGTTCCAATTAACAAACGACCCATTAAAGTAAGTTTGTTAATCCCCTTAAAATCTTGAAAAATATACATTAGATTAACCCCCATTTCTATTTCGGATTCTTCTTCTGCAATCTCCAGGATTTACGACACATATCTTCTATTCAAGCCCTGGAACCGATCCTTATTCACAAAAAACCCTAAGATTAACCAAAAATAGGGAGCCACGGAAATGACGCTTATATTAAAAAATCCCTGTACCAGATATCCAACAATAGCCGCCAGCATGCCAATGGAGAACAACTTCTGGTCAATATCCAATTGTTTTACTTGTCTAATCCCTTTAATCACGATGATTGACAAGATTAGTAAATAGTTTAATAATGCCGGCACCCCCATTGTAAAGGCTATTTGTAAATAATCATTGTTTTCGTCATAAATTTCATTCCCTGAACCTAAATAGTTTTTTATTATTTTTGAATCCTGTGAATAAAAAACATCTTCAAATGTATTCGGACCATTTCCAAGCCATAAATGGTTTGAAATAAGAGGGAGAGAAATTTGCCAAATATCCAAACGGGAAGAACCTGCAGAACTTGCATCTTTATTGATGATGATTTTATGAATATCATTCGTAATCGTTAAAGCTCGAGAAAAGTACCCCTGGTGAGAAGCCAGATCAGAGATAGTAAAGATGAAACAAGCTGAAATTATAATAAAGACCAATTTCCTCCAAATCTCTCTCCTATTCAAGACGACCCAAACTAAAATAATAGTTAAACTGATAACTATTCCCAGCCAAGCACTCCTAGTCTGTGACTCAATTAAAGAGAGAAACTGAAAACATAAAATAAAAAAATAAAGAACTCTCCATTTCCTCTCTTGTGATAAGAAATAGTTTGTAATGGTTAAAGGAATGACCAATACCAAATAGGAACCAAAATAGTCCGGATTATCAAAAAAGGAATAAGTCCTTTGACCAAATAGTAACTTATTAACTGAATCCTGAGGCAAAATACTTAGATGATAATACTGAATTACACTATAAAAAGAAGCAAAGAATGAACTTATGATAATAACTTTGCTAAGCCTTTCTAAATGCACTGAATATAATCGAGAAGCCAAACTAAATAATATAATATAGGAAAGCATGATAAGTAATCCTTGGTGCTCTGTCCCCTCTCCAACCCAAGATATTTTGATGGAATGAAGAGTTGAGAAAAAGAGCAGGCATAAAAAAGCAACCAAAAGTGCGTCCAGTTTTTCTAATTTCCAAATCAACTTATTTTTCCCCAACCAAACTCTTAAAAGGTGAAAAAGACTAAGAAGAAGAATACATCCTATGAAATAATAGGCTTTTGCATTCGCATAATAATAAGATTCTCCCCAGGGATAAATGAGAAATACATATATACCAAAAAAGGAATAAAATAATGAATAGTACGCTTTATCCATTGAATAGACCATTAGGAACCCACCAGTGTCCTAGAACCCAACTTTACTTTATTTGTAAAATACTTAATAACATTATTATCAGTGGTCTCGTCAAATTTTCTTGCAAAAAACTGATTTGAGTCCTCAATAAAACTTATATCTTTGGTTGTTAAACACACCGGAGAATTTGTTTCACTTAACGTCTCTCCCATTCTCAAATACACGAGGTTATTTGAAACCACTTCTGATTGAAAATGCGAGTTCATTATAATTGTGTGAAAAAACCATTCATCAGGAATTAACGTGTTTTCAAAATATTTATAGTACCATTTATTTTCATTTAGGAAATCAATGATATATGCGGCTACATTAAGAGGTATGTTAAACCATTGAGAACCACAATAAAACTTAAAATCTTCCGGCCAATATTTCGTGTTAGGAAATAAATTGATTCCTTTTCTATACAAGTCTTGTAAAATTCGTCGATAAATTCTATAAGGATGCATATTGTTGTACCTTCTGATTGTAACTTTTGGCCAATTAATCTTCATTGCACCTAAATTTTTATATGATATATTTCTAATATCCAAAAATACACTATTCCTATTTTCATCTAAAAATTCTTTGAATCCCTCCTTGACTAATAAATCTTGACCGCTTCTTAAACAAATAAAGTCATAGTTTTTTTTGGAAGCTAACACTTCTTTTAAAAGAAGGATAGTTGTATCAACTTGACTGATGTCACCCCATTCACAATTAATGCAATTTTCAAGTATCTTTACATTTGGACTTTTTACTATTTTGTTATACATGTATTTATAACTCTTTTGATCAATGTGTACATAAACATCAGCTAGTTTTTCATGTATTAATTGGTTTATAAATAAATTAACTTGTTCCGGATTCTTATGAACTTGTAAAATAAATGCTGTACTTGGAATTGAAATCATTTTCTTCACTCCATTAAACATATTATTTTTTTATAATAAATAGATTTGTTCTTTTTAGAGTATTTTTTAGATATGAAAAATCACTTACTTAATGGTTATAATTTGAATAGAACTGTAAGTTTTATCATTTACAACCAAGTTTTGAATGGGTCTGCTTGAATTTGTCGTTCGATTTTTAAATTTATTGAATTGATTTCCTTGAAATACTAAATCCTTAATACTGGACTCTTGATAAAAATCAGTCGACAAAACTCTATCAAAATTGGTAAAGGTATTATTGATAAAATGTGTTTTTTGGATCGATGCTCTCAAAGCCCATAAAAAGATTGCATCCTTATTTCCTTCTCCAATGAAGGTATTCCCTTTTATTAATGTATCTATTGAATCAGTCCGAATCGCAATTGCTGTGTTATCGGTGGTAATTTTATTATCATATATTTCGGTTCCAACTGATTTTCCATATTCACCTTCGATTAAAACCCCGTTTTTCGTGTTAATAATATTTTTGTAAAGTGCTAAATTATCATTTTGAAACCAAATGTTCACATCCTTAGTAGTTATGTCATTATTCTTAATTTTTGCGTCAACTGTCCTAGTGATCGTGATTCTTGTATTCTTACCTTTAACTATATTGTTATGAAATTCAATTCCATGAAACCTTCCACTATCTGTTCCTCCCATAATTTGAATAGAATCGTATTCAGTTGCATTCGTATCAAATGTATTATTATAAATTTTTGCGTTTTGAAGTTGAACCTCTTTAAAAGGCTCGAAGTGTAATGTTGGTCTTCCAATCTCCGATTTGCTGAAATTGTTGAATATATTGATATTGTTTACCTGTTCAATTACTAAATTGGAACGATGATTATTAATTAAAATATTATTGGAAATAATTACATTATTGCTAGCCTTTTTAGACCCCGTAACAGAAATGCCATCTGCAACCGCATTTTGCATTCGGCAATAATCAATTAACACATTATTGCTGTCCCAAATAAAAATGTCATGCATATGTTCGATACCTTTTTTATGTTTTTCATAATTTCCGTCAAACGTTATATTTTGGACTTTTACATTTTTTACTTCGGAGATATTTAATAATCTGGTTTGTTCTTGATCATTTGCATTATCTGTAAGTTTTAATGTCACCAAATCTCGATTTTCACCAATTAAATTCACATTTGACTTTAAATAAAGCGAATTTAATATATAAGTTCCGGCGGGAATATAAACATTCCCCCCTCCATTTTTGCTTGCTTGGTCAATAGCTGTTTGAAATGCATTGGTATCGTCCGTATAGCCATTTCCTGCAGCCCCAATATCCTTAACATCTATTCGGTCGTTTACTCGGGGAAGACTTGGTGTTTCCTGTTTCATACTATTGGGCAAGTCGAATGAAGATGACTTTATATCATTTATTTTCCAGACGATAATTGTGGTCAATAACACAAGAATACAAGCAAGAAATAAAATTGGATTTTTTTTCAAATTATTCCTCCATTCTGAAATTTGAGGAAAATAACATATATTCGAACGGGAATTCTCAAATATGTAGTAAGTTTTTATTTAGATTAAAATAATCCCCGCCTGTCACCCAGGCGGGGATTATTTTATAAAGCTCCAATTTCTTTAAACGAAAATATATTTCGTCAAAATACCGACCTTTATATACTTTTTGTTTGTACGAATAATGTCCTAAATGCCCCCTAAATAACCGCCGGCTCCGATAATGGCAATTTTCCTTACGATATTTCCTCTTTTTCTTTATTCCCCCTAAAACTTTCGACAGTTACATGCCCCTGCTTGTTTATTCCTTCTGATTTAAAAACCTTTATAACAGTAAAAAATAATATTTTGATATCTAACCATAAAGATTGATGGTCTACATACCATACATCTAACTTAAACTTCTCTTCCCAAGTAATAGCATTACGACCATTAATCTGCGCCCAACCTGTAATACCAGGCCGAACATCATGCCTTCTTGCTTGTTCTGGAGTATATAATTGAAGGTATTCCATTAATAGTGGTCTAGGTCCCACTAAACTAATATCTCCTTTAATTATATTAATAAGCTGGGGCAATTCATCTAAACTGGTTTTTCTTAAAAATTTTCCAAAGGAAGTTAAACGAAATTCATCCGGCAGAAGATCACCCTTATTATTTCTGGCATCCGTCATTGTTCGGAACTTATAAATAAAAAAGGGCATCCCATGAAGTCCTGGACGCTGCTGTTTAAATATTATGGGAGAACCTAATTTCCATCTGACCAATAAAGCGACAATTACAATTATTACTGATAATAAAATTAAAAGAAAAAATGAAATAAAGATATCTATTACTCTTTTCATAAGATACCTACCATTCTTATATTCTATTTTTTATCCTCTCTTTGACTTATCCGGGTATTATATATAACGTGAATATATGTCTTCCATTTCACTTAATACATTCATTAAACTGTAATTCTGGATTCTTTGTTGACCATTTTTCCCGTAAACAGTCCTTAATTGTTCATCGTTGATTAAGGTGATAAAGCTTTTACGAAGATGTTCATGATCACCTAGATTGACCACTATTCCGCAGTGACCATTTTCTACTAAGTCTTTTGAGCCTCTTATATTTGTAGTAATAATTGGTTTTGCACAAGCCATTGCCTCCATCAAGCAGCGGGGCAGCCCCTCCTGTTTAGAAACAAGTGTTACAATATCAGAAACGGCAAGAATTTTTGGCACATCACGCCTATGTCCCAAAAGATGAACATTTATCATACCCTGTTCATGAATAAAAGTATTAATTTTATCAAAATCTTTTCCGCTGCCGATTATTAATAAATGAGCATTCGGGCAACAGTTTACAACCTCCTTCCAGTTTTCCAGCAAGAACATTTGGTTTTTTCGGTCTATTAACTCTGCTACACAACTGATAATAACTGCATCTGAGCTCAGACCTAATTCGCTCTTAATATCCATCCCTTTTTCTGTTCTCGGATTGAATTCGTGTAGATTCACACCAACACCGTGGACGCGAAACATATTATCGTTTTCTTTAAATCCAAGCCTTTTACCCAGCTGGTAATCTTCCTCGTTCATCACCAGCAAACCATCTGTCCAGCGTTTAGCCATCTTTTCTGCAGGATAAAAAAGAATCCAATTCTTTCGAGATGCTCCTTTAAAAAAATGAAATCCATGCGCCGTATATAGAACTTTACCTTGGTCATGTTTAGAGGCAACATATCTTGTCAAAAAAGCAGCAGTTGGTGTATGAACATGTATTAAACTAAAATAGTTAACCTGGAATAAGTGATGGAGTTTTTTTATGGCTAATAGATTATTTTTGGAAAATGGTGAACGATCAAATTCGATGTCATGACATATAATCCCCATTTCAAGCAGTTCATCTTTGCTGTTCAAGGAATTACTTCCGGCTGCATGAACTTCATATCCTTTTTCCTGAAACATTTGCATAAAAGGTTTATGAAATGCAGCAAAATGGCCGTAAATCGATGCTACAAATAATACTTTTTTCAATTGATAGCCCTCCATTAAGAAATAATACGACTTTGCAATTTAGTTTGTTGCTTCTCGCTGATCCTGCAAGCCAACACACCTAAGAAAAACCAAAACATTCTGGAATTATTTAAGGAAATGGCAATTGATCCAATTAACAAAATGATTAGTATATCCCTTAATACAAAATTGGTCACATTCTTGATTTTTTTATCAATTGTAACTTTTAACAAAATGGCGGCTAGATACATGAAAAGGATTGTTGCAAATAACCCTCCCCATTCAGAATAGACTTGAATATACGTATTGTGCGCAACCGCCTCAATTCCTGCTATTTTCTCAGATACCGCAGGATACATCCCGATTCCGACACCAAACAGAGGCGATAAACTAATTAGATGAATACCTGCCATCCATATGGGAAGTCTGGATGAACCATTCCCATTTATGGCTTCATCAAAATTGGTGAACAAAAGGGAAATTCTTTGAAATTGTACGAATTTGTCCAAATTTAAATTCAAATTTGAGCCGATTAAAAGTATAGCTACACTTAGGATTGATAGAAATAAAATGGCAGAAAACCAAAATAAAATTGTCCTCAAGCGCATTTTGTTTTTAAATACCTCGCCTAAGCCAAATAGTATTGAATATATGATTAATGTGATAAATCCTGTTTTTGATCCTGATAGAAAAATACTGAGCATCATTATGGCATAAGTAATTATTTTGGCCTTAAGTGAAATATTTTTGGATCGTAAAAAATAAGGAAGTGCGCTAATTTGAATTATCGCAAAATAGTTGGGATCATTCATAAAACCGTTATAACGATCAAATATACCAAAATTATAGATACGAAAAAGAAATTTCATTCCCAGGATATATATGAATATCCCCAATATCCCTGTGAATAGTGCAGCATATGAATACCACTTTAATGATAAGCGGACCATTTTTTCTTGAATAAAATTATATCCTCCTAACATATACATAGATACTGCTGCCAGTTTTATATATTCTTTTATTGTTGAATTTAAGTCTAATGGAATACCAAATTTATAGGGGGTATAGAAAATAGCAGCTGCTACGGTCACAACAGACAAAAACAAAAAATACACGAAGTGATAACCAGGAACTTTGATTCCTTTACAAATCACGAAAAAAAGCAAAAAGGGAATAATTAAATCACTTAATGAAAAATTAATTCCTTTGAATATACTCGTTTGATTTAAAAAAACGGAAAATAAAACCACAAGATAATAAAAGAGGTTCCTTTCCATTTCCTTATGATTAACAGCGGTTAAACTATAGATGTCTCTCCCCCCCCCACATATATTAGGTTTTTGGATATTTCCCCTTTCGTAATTCATTACATTTCTTCGGATGTAACGCCTCTTTTTCTTGAGAGAACCACCTTGCATCTATGGAACACATTTCGGGACATTTTAGGGTCGACAATGATATTGCCGGTCATTATGACCATTAAATTCCAAATGGATAGAATTACGGCATATACAACCCAATCATAAGCATTTTTCGGATTTATTTTTATCAGCCATTGAACAGGAATCACCGCAACTACAGATAAGGCTAAATTGACGCCTAATTTAAAAATGGTAGGTTTTAGTGAACAATTCAATATTTTTCTGGAAGCATAAAAAATGAGATCAACTGTCCGATATATAGAAGAACAAAAAGCACCGATTAATACACCTACTGTTCCAAATTTCTGGATAAAAATTAGAGATGCCACCAGGTTTATTATAGCTTCAGCAATTGCACCATTCCTTGTTTCTTTAAAATGTCCGGCAGAATTAACGAGAGTATAGGCCGGGATTCTAATATTGGTGACAACTGCAGCAACAATAAAGAATATCGCCAAATCAGGTCGTATATAGTTGGCATCTAAAACATCATGAGTATAGATTCTTATAAATGGTATGATAAGCAAAAAAGTTGTTGTAAAGACCCAGGCAATAATCGCATAAAAAATCGATTCAAATATAGTAAAAACTTCAATTACCCTTTGCTTT
This sequence comes from Neobacillus sp. NRS-1170, assembly GCF_050468025.1. Taxonomy (NCBI): domain Bacteria; kingdom Bacillati; phylum Bacillota; class Bacilli; order Caryophanales; family Bacillaceae; genus Neobacillus; species Neobacillus sp. NRS-1170. The sequence continues at coordinate 59,470 of NZ_JBITPF010000029.1, forward strand.
TCACCCCTTACCAGCAAATCCCCCAAGCCTGCAAATAATGCGCTGGAAAAGGAAGTAAGCAGTAAAAGAATTGCGGAAAACACCATATTATAAGTTGTAAAAACACTGACTTCCTTAAGTCCCAAAAAGATTGTAATGATAATAACCGGGGTATTAAATACAATAAAACCGGCAATTTGTTGAATAAAAACATCCTTGCGTTGAGCTAATACAGCCATATTGGGCTGTTCTTTAAAACTAACGTATGGATAATTTTTCTTGACATATACAAAGACCATAAATGTTCGCGATGCAAACATTAAGGTCGCAATACCATTTACGAGAAGGATATTGAATCCAAACTTAATTAATACTACGTAGGATATCAAATTGATTAGCAGACTTATGATTTGAATATTTGTTAACACATAACCTCTTTGGTCGGCTGTTAGCAATACTTTATATTTGCCGATGATAAAGAAATCTAAAAAATTGCTGCTGCCCAATATCAGAACCAGAAAAAAGGAGATTTTGAAATCGACTTGATGTGCAATAAGAAAAGGGTAAATAAATGCGAGCAGTGTGATTAGACTTAAAAATATATATCCTGCCCGCATGTAAAATATTTTTGTTGAAGAAAGAATCCCATTGGCAGCATCTTTATCATTTGATGCTAATGGCTTTAACAAAGCAGTTACCGAAGAAAGTCCAATTCCAGCTTCAACTATATTAAAAAAATTAAGAAATTGCCTAATTGATAAGATCAGACCGTTCATAATAGAACCATAAAAGGTCATAAACAACCTTGGCAAAACCAGCCAAATCAGCGTATAAACCAATTGGTAAGAAAGATTGGAAATCATAATATAAAAAGCCTTTTTTGTTCTCATGAAATGTGTGCCGCCTTTATTTTATTTAACCGCCAGGTAAAATCATATTTTAACTTTCATTTTTTATTAGATTAATGGACTAAAAGATACCCAAAATCCTTTTTCTAATAGGAACCGGTTCCTGTCTATTAATATGTTGACCGTTAATGAGCAATTCAGCATTTTCTCTGAAATAAAAGGTGCGGTTAATACCGAATTTTTTTGTGACACATTCATAAGCCTCCCATAAGGAGAAGCCCCTTGTATCAGTGTTATGGGCATCTGTTGCAATAAAATGAGCTAAATTATGCTCAATGATTTTTTCAGAAAATGATTTAATCCTTTTACCATAATGACCGAGAATACTGCCAGAAGTAAGCTGTGTCAACGCGCCTTCCTGTATCAGTTCAAAAAGGAGATGACTATCCCCGATCAATGCCCTATTTCTTTCCGGGTGGACAATAATCGGTGTAATCCCTTTTAATAACAGTTCATAAACCACCTCGCGGGCGTATGACGGAACTTCACCTGAAGGAAGTTCTAATAACAAGTATTGCCCCTTATTGCCAAGTGTAAGAACTTCATCCATTTCAATTGACATAAAAATTTCCCGATGCAGTCTTAACTCTTGACCGGGATAGACTATAAGGGGAATATTTTCCTTTTGCAATAACTTATTGAGTTCGAGTATACGATATAATATTTTCTTTTTTGAATTTTCATATTGTCCATTCAAATGGTGTGGAGTTGCAAATAAAGCGGTTATTCCATTTTCTACTGCAGCATTCGCCATGACTAAACAATCATTTATATTTCTGGGACCGTCATCGATTTGCGGAAGAATATGACAATGAATATCAATCATATAAATCAAGCCCCTTTAATAATAGTGAGAATTGCAATAGATTTATTACAAAATGAAAAATCTGTTATGCTTCCTTTAACTGTAATGACCAAAGTAATCATTTTTCTTTGACTCCACCCCATTCACAACTGCACCAAGTATCAGAGTGTTTGTCTTTTCTAATAATTCCTTCGCTTTCATCAGCCTGTCCTTTCTAGTCTTTCCGCTGGCAACAACCATGACGACTCCATCACTTTTACTTGCGATAATCTGTGTATCTGTCACCAAAAGTATTGGCGGAGTGTCCAAAATAATATAATCATATGTTTGTTTTAGCTCATCTATCACCTTTTCCATAGCTTTTGAATCTAATAGATCTGAGGGATTGGGAGGGATGGGTCCGCATGTTAAAATGTCCAAATTTGCTATAATTGTCTTCGAAATTGCCTGCTCCAAGTAAATGTCCTTTGTAAGTACACTTGTCAGCCCATCTAAATTACTAACACCAAATGAATGATGCACAGTGGGCTTCCTTAAATCTGTATCCACAAGTAATACTCGTTTTCCTTGGTTCGCCAGAACAATGGCCAAATTGGCAGACGTTGTAGATTTTCCTTCCGAGGCATCCGGTGAAGTTACAACGATCGTTTTGATATCCTTATCCACCGAGGAAAAGTGTAAATTATTCCGAATTAGCCGATACTGTTCAGCAACTGCTGAATTGGAATCATAATGTGTAATTAAATTTACCACTTTTTTATATTTATTTTTCTCCTGACGTGACAACTGTTTCACTCCCCAATGCAGGTGTAATTGATTTTCTTTTCTCCTTTTTATGAACCATTGACATTTTTTGAATTGACCCTAGAACTGGCAGTCCCAAATCAGCAACATCCTGATCATCCTTTATGGTATTGTCCCAGAATTCCAATAGAAGCGCAGTCCCTAATCCCGCTATGAAACCTAATGCGATGGCAACAAAGATATTTAACAGCGGCTTTGGTTTTACAGGGACAGGATTCTTCTTTACTTCTGCTTTAGCAAGAATAGTCACATTATCGACGTTCATAATGCCTTTGATTTCCTGTTGAAATGTTTCAGACAATGTATTTGCAATTTGAGCAGCTAAACTTGCATTCTCATTTTCTACATTCAAAGTAAAGACTTGTGAATTCTCTTGATTGGTAATGGAAATATCTTTATTCAGTTCCTCGGGATTTTGTGGAAGGTTAAGCTTATTGATGACTTTTTCCAGAATAACCGGACTTTTCATAATATCGCTATACGTATTAATTAAATTTACATTACTCTGCATTAGAGTAAGATCAGGCTGTTTGTCTGCAGTTTTTTGATTAACTAGAATTTGCGTGGATACCTGATAAACAGGTTTCAATACTAAATAAGAAACAGCACCGCTTATTAATGCGGCCGCCAATGTTAAGAGCACAATAAACTTCCAGCGCTTTTTCAAGGTCTTGAATATATCCATTAAACTCACTGTACTATCCATAATGTCCTCCAATTTATTTGTTTCAAAACAGACCATAATAGAACCAGCCAATGTACAGAATTTCATTTATGTTCCGTTTTTGGTTTTTTCCATTTAATAAAAAAGAAAAGAAGTTAAGAAAGCTTAGCTCCCTGGCAGCATTTTTACTCATTAATGTGTACAGTAAAAAAATTGAAAAATGATTTATCTATAGCGTTAAGTTAAATTTATAACAGCACCACAACGGCAACAGCCGTTGTTTTATTATGGGAAATTGAAATTTTATATTCTTGAATATTCATTTTTTTTGAATATTCAAGAGATCTATTGTGAAGTATCAGAAAAGGCATTCCATTTTCATTATTTAAAATTTCAATATCACTTGGTTGAATAAATTCATTAAATCCGCTTCCGAGTGCCTTTACCGTAGCTTCTTTTGCTGCAAATTTACCAGCTAGACTTTCTATTTTCCTTTTTGCTCCAAGCTTATTTGCAACATCTAACTCATTTTTAGTGAAAATATTCAATAGAGATTTTTCATAATCAAGAAGCTTAGAAATTCTATTTGTTTCAATAATATCAATGCCTATATACATAGAAAATTTCCCCAATCCAATTTATGCAAATCTAATATTCAATGATATTGCAGAAGTCTAAATTCCCTAGTTCGATCATCATTGAACTCCATGTCAACCCTGCCCCAAAACCAGCTAGACAAATCTTGTATGACCTATCTTGCAGCTGCTCCCCAAGATTGAATGTAATGGTTGTCGGAATTGTCACACTACTTGAGTTTCCGAAATTAGTAACAATATCATTTGGCATTTTCTCATAGGGAATTTCCATACTATCCGCTAACTTTTTAAGCATGAACTTATTAGGTTGATGAAACATAAAAAAATCGACATCGGCCTTGTTAACTTTACTTATATCTAATAAATCACTTACCATTGGTGGAACTTCTGTTTGAACAAAATTAAATACACTTGTTCCATCCATTATTAAGTCATCCTTACTCCTAAGGTTTCCATCACCTGTGTCTTCCAATTCACTAGTTTCCTGTGTAGAAGGCATCCTTAATCCTCCAGCTGGAATAATTAAAGAATTGGCTTTGCTTCCGTCCATCTTAATGTTGCAGTATATCGGAACGTTTTGATCTCCTCTTTCAACAATCGTCACAGAAGCTGCATCACCTACGAGCGGATAACTATTGCGGTCCTTTGATGACGTCTTTCTGCTTAATACATCGGCATTTAATAACACTACTTTATTAATGGAGTCTTGTTCTAAAAGCATAAAAGCCTGAATCAAGCCCAATAAATATCCGGCACAACCTTGATTAATGTCCATACAAATCATGTCTTGTTTAAGATCAAGCCTCCCTTGGATAATGTTACTGGTAGGAGGTATGAAATGATCGGGAGTCTGTGTTACTAGTATTAAAGCGTCTATGTCGTCTTTCTTTAAAAGATTTGATTCAATTAAATGTTCCAAGCCAAAAACGCATAAATCTGAAACACATGTCTCTTCGTCTACGATTCGATGCTTATTAAACCCCATAATTTTTTTCAATCTTAAGGATTTTTCAATAGGAAAGTTATAATTGGCAGCTTCATCATCGAACTTTACTTCATTTTTGGGGAGAACTGTCAATACGCCTGTTATTTTTTTATTTTGAAATGTTAGGTTCATAAAGTACCACCACTCTTTAATATAAGTTTTTTGATAGATTCGATATCTTCAAAATTCTCAGGAACTATATCAGTTCCATTTATTGATATGTGAAAAGATTCATCCAGCATTGAAACAAGCGTAATGATATCCAGTGAATCTAGGAACCCATTTTGAATAAAGTTGCTTGAATTTTGAAAGTTAAATTCAGGTCTTATCTCTTCTAACATTCTTAAAACCTTTTCCATGTTAATCTCCTTTTATAAATAAGAAACCAATGTTTCCCATAAAATATGTCTTATTACATTCAGACACTTTGACAAAGTAATCATTAACTGCTTTTAGATTACCTTTGTTCAATAGGAAATCCTTTGTTCATGTAAATCTCTTTCAATAAAACCCGATCAATTTTTCCATTTGGATTTAAGGGCAAATGATCTAATTGGATGATGGTGGTTGGTATCATATATTTAGGTACCAAATTCATCAATTGTCTTCTAATATCAGAAACAGCTAAATTATTTTCTGATTCATATACTAAAACAATTCCCTTTTTTTCATGATCATATAGAACACATGCATTAAAAATGGAGTCCAGGCTTATAGCTGCCATTTCTATTTCCCCAAGTTCAATCCTGTAACCCATATGTTTAATTTGTGTATCTTTTCTACCAACATATATGATTTCTTCAAATTCATTTATATAGACTAAATCACCGGTTTTATAAATTTTTTCCTGATAGTTGCTGTTTAAGGGGTTTTGGATAAAGCTTGCATTCGTTTTTGCCGGATCATTCCAGTAGCCCAAAGCTAAAGAACTACCTTTTACACATAACTCACCAATTTCATTAACCCCAGCCTCTTTGTTATCATCATTTATAATAATGATATTACTGTTACGGCACGGCTTGCCTATTGGTAATGGATCATTATCATCAAAGTCGCGATCAACTATATAATATGTGCAATCAACAGTAATTTCAGTGGGGCCATATAAATTAGCAAATAGGGCACTAGGTAAATTTCTTCTCCAATAATTAAGCTGCTTAGTAGGCATTACTTCTCCGGCAAATAGAATTTTGGTTAAGCCGAAATTCGACATTTGACTTAAAATATCAAAATTTGCTATATTTATTAAGATAGAAGGAACCCAAAATATGAAGTTAATATTTAGTTCGTTAATGTAATCCATTAATTTTATAGGAAATGCAAAGTACTGTTCCGGAATGATTACTAAAGTACAACCGGCAGCCATAGAAAGATAAATATCCAGAGTTGAGTTATCAAAGTAAAAAGGTGCCTGATTACCAATAATCGTTTTGTCGTCTATATTAAAAGTTTTCTTTGCCCATTCAATATAATCGATAACACCTCTATGTGAAATGACAACCCCTTTTGGAACTCCCGTTGACCCAGAGGTATAAATTGTGTAAATCGGATCTGTATCGATCATATTAAATGAAATATGCTCTTCAAAAGACAGTGCAAAATTATCCGGTTCTTCATCTATATCCTCAACTTGTACAAGTAGATGTTCAGCTACACCATATGAAAGTAAAATACTTCTATAATGTTTATTTGTAACTATTATTGATGGATTAAGATTAGTTAATATTGCATTTATTCTTGTTTCAGGGGATTTCACATCCATAGGTACATAAAAGTTCCCGCTGTTGAGCGTACCCATAAAGGAAACAATGGCATCCAATCCTTTTGGCAAAAAAATTGCAATTGGTAGATTACGACTTTTTGTTTTTGTTTGTATAATAAATCCTAACCATTTTGATTTTATTTCTAATTCATGAAACGTGATACTTCTTTCCCCATCAATGATTGCTGGCTTATTAGGATATTTTATTGCCGTCTCTTTTAAATATTCTAGTGCATTGATTTTCAAATTATATTTCTCCTCTTAAAAATTATTCTTTTTCTTTGCGAATAATCCTAAACCCTTAAAGAAGCCAAAACAATTTATCTCTGATATCAAAAGCCAATTTGCACCTTTTGAAAGTGTACTTATGGGGCGAAATAATACCAAAATTTTGGTGAAGAGAAATAAAAATATAATTAATGGTACATGTTCGTTTTAAACTTTTAAACCGTCTTCCACTAAATCAATTATGTCTCCAACTTTTTGACAGTTTCTAAGGGATTCTGGGTCTATACTTTTTTCAAACTCCTCTTTAATAAGTGAAAAAATCTCCAATCTGCCCAAGGAATCCCAGCCATCCAATTCATCTAAAACAGTATCAATTGTTAATACATTTTCCTCCTCATATAAAGCTTCAGCGATTTTTTGAATAAATTCCTCTATTTTCATTTTGATCTCCCTTTCTAAATTTAAATTCTTAAATAACCTTAACCGCTGGATTGCCAAATACTGTTGTATTTTCTTTTACCTTACGTGTTACTACACTTCCTGCACCTACTATTGCATTGTTTTGAATATGAATACTTGGCAAAACGGCTGCACTTCCGCCAAGAAAAACAGAGTCTTCTATACTAACGTTTCCCATTACATTACAATGGTCACAAATAGTGCAGCCACTGCCTACTTTTGCATCATGTCCTATAATTGAGAAGCTCATTAATGTAACAAAATCACCAATAGTACTGTTGTTAGAAACAATTGAATAAGGAGCTAATATAACACCTGTCCCTAAAACAGCATTTTCTGCAACTACTGCTGTAGGATGAATTAAATTTGTAAATTTAGCACCTTTTTGTAAAAGTTGATTACAAATACGAAGTTTATCCTTTGGGTTCCCAATCGCACATACTAAATAATCCTCTTTTTGAGGTTCAAATTCCTCAATTGAGGATACGACCTTATTATCAATACTTAATCCATTAAGAGCATCTGGGTTATCATCAATGAAAGCTATTTCCTCCCATAAGATATTCTCTTTTTGAATTTGCTCAGCCCAAAATAATACTTCGTTACCAAAACCTCCGGCACCAACGATCAATAATCTTTTCATACTTAAGATTTCTCCTTACAAAAAGTTTATTTGTTTTACTCTTTTTTTGATACAGTTAATCACTCTCATTTGTTCTTCAATTGTCATACTAGAACCGGATGGTAAACATATTCCCGTTTTAAAAAGCTTTTCGGAAACACTCTCATTCTTGTAATGCGGAAAGTACTTGCAATTACTGAATAGCGGCTGCATGTGGAGCGGCTTCCAAACATGTCTAGCCTCAATATTCTCCGAATCTAATGACGATAGTAATTCTTCGTTGGAAACACCGAGTCTATTTGCATCTATGGTTAATGCAGTTAACCACCGAGTCGAAAAAGTTCCGTCCAATTCCGGCATAAACGAAACTCCGGGAAGTTGGGCTAATTCATTTTGATAAGTTTCAAAGATTTTCCTTCTGGCATCGACTCTTTCTCCTAATACCTCTAACTGACTTCTGCCGATTCCAGCCAAAATATTGCTCATGCGATAGTTATACCCGATTTCACTATGCTGATAATGCAGAGCAGGATCCTTCGATTGAGTGGCTAAAAACCGAGCTTTACCAATTGCTTCAGAATTATTAGAAATAAGCATGCCTCCGCCCGATGTTGTAATAATTTTATTGCCATTAAACGAATAAATACCAAATTCTCCGAATGTACCGCTAACTTTACCTTTATATTTGGCACCAAGGGATTCTGCAGCATCCTCTATTATGGGAACACTGTATTGCTGACAAATGGAAACAAGCTCATCCACTTTGGCAGATTGTCCATAAAGATTTACGATGATGACGGCTTTTGGCAGTTTACCGGAAGCAACAGCATTCACAAATGCATCCTTCAGTGCTGATGGAGACATATTCCAGGTGGTCGGTTCTGAGTCAATAAATACTGGCTCTGCCCCCTGATATAAGATTGGATTGGCGGACGCTACAAAAGTAAGACTTGAGCAAAATACGGTATCTCCTTTTTGGACATCCAATAAAGAAAGTGCCAAATGAATCGCAGCGGTTCCTGAACTAACAGAAACAGCACTCTTGACACCAGTAAAACTGGCTATTCCCATTTCGAAAGCATCGACATTTGGACCTAGAGGTGCAACCCAGTTTGATGCGAATGCATCATTAATATATTTCTGTTCTCTTCCGCTCATATGGGGCGGGGAAAGAAAAATTCTCCTTTGCTTTGTTTTAACTACCAAATTATATGCCCCCAATCATCTTGCATTTCATACTTTTATTCCGGGTTCTTCCAGGAAGAAATAAATTCACATGAAAAAAATAATTCTAGTTAATTATCATTCCAGCTATCTGGGAATCTTCTAGAAATTTTTGCTCATCAATATACCCATCAGGATTATTTAATTGCCATCTCCAGGAATCAGTACATATGATTGTTATACCGAAATAGAAATTTGTGACTTACCCTCTTTTTGATTGGCAAGTTGAATAAGCCTTTCCTTAATTTCCTCTTTCTCAAGGCCTGAGAAGATAGTAAGAAATTCTTCTATTTCTTGTATATATAGTTTTGAGCTTTTGCCAATATAAATTTTCGAATAGATTTGTTTATTATGAACTTCATCGTTATTTAACAACTCCTCAAAAAGCTTCTCACCCGCACGTACCCCCGTATATTCAATTCCGATTTCTTCAACAGAATTTCCGGATAATTTAATTAGATTTCGTGCAAGGTCGACAATTTTTACTGGCTCTCCCATATCTAAAACAAATATTTCCCCTCCCTCAGCAAAAGCTCCTGCCTGAATCACAAGCCTTGAGGCTTCTGGGATCGTCATGAAATAACGAATCATTTCTGGATGCGTAACGGTAACCGGTCCGCCTTTTTCAATCTGCCTTTTGAATAAGGGAATGACGCTGCCTCTGCTCCCAAGCACATTGCCAAACCGAACTGCAACGAATTTCGTCTTACTTCCCTTACCAACGGACTGCACGACCATTTCAGCCAATCTTTTTGTTGCGCCCATTACACTTGTTGGATTGACTGCTTTGTCCGTTGAGATCATGACAAAGGTTTTGACGCCATTCCAGCTTGAAGCATTTGCAACATTCATTGTTCCAATAACATTATTTTTTACAGCTTCTTCAGGATTACGTTCCATCAAAGGTACATGTTTATGGGCCGCTGCATGGTAAACTACATCCGGTTGATGAGTACGCATCACCAAGTCTATTTTTTCTGCATCCTGGATATCAGCTATTTCAGTAATAAATTCAATGGATAAATCAGTATATACTTCCTTCAATTCCATCTCTATCTTATAAATACTGTTTTCACCATGTCCTAATAGAATCAACTTTTTGGGCCTGAACTGTACAATTTGGCGGCAAATTTCTGATCCTATTGAGCCTCCCGCCCCCGTCACCAACACTGTCTTATCTGTAAGGTAATATGAAATCTTTTCAATATCCAAATCGATAGGATCTCTGCCTAATAGATCCTCTACTTGAACATCACGGAACTGACTAACTGAAACCTTCCCCGTGACTATATCTTCAAGCATAGGGAGGATTTGCGTTTTAGCAGGTGTTTTAGCACATTCCTGAAAAATAATATTTAACTCTTTTCTGCCTAATGAAGGAATTGCAATAACAATATTATCAATGCGAAGTTCTTTAACAACCTGAACAATAGAGTTCACTCCACCGACAACAGGTATTCCTAAAATATCTAATTGCTGTTTGTAAAGATCATCATCAATAAACCCAACAGGAAAGAGATCCGCCCCTTGATTTTTAATGAGCTGCCGGGCCACCATTGTCCCTGCTGAACCCGCGCCAACAATTAAAGTCCGTTTTTTATTATGGTTATTATTAATAAGCGAATCACGGTACAGTCTCCAAAAAAAACGGGATCCACCAATTAAAAAAATATGAAGAAACCATGTGTTTACTAGTAGACGAAACTGTATTTCAAGAGTGAAAAACTTCTGAAGTAAAGCTGCCACAATAATAGATACAGTTACCACCTTAAATATAATTAGCAATTCTCCTATACTTGCATACTCCCAAGCTTTTTTATACAGTTTAAAATATAGCGAGAATAGATGATGGCTAACTAGGATAGTTACAGAAGTGACAATAATTGGAAAAGTAATGACATGTACAGTTGCATCTACCAAGAATCTGCTGAAAAAAATTGCGGTTAAGACAATACAGGAATCGACTAAAAAAAATAGAGACACTCTTTGGCGATAAGTCATACTTTCTCCCCTTTGAATAGAGTAATTAAAATTAAAGATTTTGATTATCCGTCTTCTTAAAGCAGGGATAATCAAAATCTTTAATCATTAATAATGGGCATCTAACCCACCCTCACATCACACTCCCGACGACAAAGCGCGTCTAAGGTATTTTGCAACCCACAGCATGACCGAGTGCCTTCATTGATAATGGTAAGAAGACATCACCTATTATTAATAGAACAACTTGTTTTTAATATAGAACAACGCGAATAAAAAAATTTTTACCTTTACCCTTTAATTTTTTGTCTCAAACTAAAAGTTAATTCTTTATAAAGAACATTATAATCTCTTTATAAAAAAAAGCAAATTAAAAAAAAATTGAAATTCGCTCATTTATCCATAATAAACAGCATATATCTATCAATTTTTTTCATTTTCTCATAAATATGTTCTTTAAACAGAACATATTATATAGTATACTATTTTTACCAATTAGTGATTAGTTGAATAATATTTTTCGTTTGAACGAACATATTAAACCTCTGTGCTTTGATAAATTTATCTTGAGAAACCTGCTAGATTCATAACATTTATACTGCATATAAAATACTATGGTAATGAGGAGAAACTTATGATTGGAGAGCGTATAAAGAAATTAAGAGAAGAAAAAAGATTTTCGATTACAGAACTGGCAGAGTTAGCAAATGTCTCTAAGTCTTATTTAAGCTATATTGAGCGTAATCTTAATAAAAACCCCTCTATTCATTTTTTAATGAAGCTGGCAAAGCCTTTAGATGTTTCCATGGAGTTTTTACTAACTGGAATGGATCAGTCTGCAAATCCTTCGAGTTCAAATGGGAAGGAACTACTGGACGAGGAGTGGCAATTAATTATTGAAAAAGCCATTAAAGATGGCATGAATAAAGATGATTTTAAAGAATATATAAACTTTATTAAATTTAAAAACTGGGAAAAAAGCAGATGAAAGCGCTTTAATCATTTAAATGGTTAAAAAACCAATTGACACAACATCCTTATTGTAGTAAATTTTATAAATAATCTAAATATTAATTTCTTATCAAGAGAGGTTGAGGGAATGGCCCTGCGACACCTCAGCAACCTTCAGTGGCTTGTCCATTGAAAAGGTGCTAAGTCCTGCAAATTATTTGCTAATTTGCGAGATAAGAAGAATGACAAAGTGATCGTCTAACAAAAGTCTTCTTCTTATAGAAGGCTTTTTTCTTTTTTTAACAGCCTTTAGCACCACAATGAATTAAAGTTCAAATTATATGATACTTATATTTTTTATAAAACAAGGAGTGTGCATTATGTACAAAATTGATACGAAATTAGCCCAAATTGGAAATCGAAGTGAGACTGCAACTGGAACCGTTAACCCGCCTGTTTATTTTTCAACTGCCTTTCGCCACGAGGGGATTGGGCAATCAACTGGTTTTGATTATATCAGAACCGGAAATCCAACACGCCAGCTTCTTGAAAAGACAATCGCTGATTTAGAAGGCGGTGTTCAAGGGTTTGCCTGCAGCTCTGGGATGGCCGCTATATTAACGATTCTTGCCTTATTTGAATCCGGTGATGAATGGCTTGTAAGCGAGGATTTATACGGTGGAACCTATCGTCTATTAGAAAAAGGCTACAAAAAATGGGGTTTGAACAGTCAATATGTCAATACGTGTTGTCCGGAAGAGATCGAAAAGAAAATTACTCCGCATACAAAGGCTATTTTCCTTGAGACTCCAACCAATCCGCTTATGCAGGAATCCGATATTGCTGAGGTATCCAAGATTGCCAAAAAGCACGGGATTCTCCTGATTGTTGACAATACCTTCTATACTCCTCTATTGCAGCAGCCGATTGCACTTGGCGCAGATATCGTTATCCACAGTGCAACGAAATATTTAGGCGGACACAATGATGTGCTTGCCGGACTTGTTGTCGCAAAAGGCAAAGAGCTTTGTGAAGCCTTGGCCTTCCATCATAATGGTGCGGGTGCTGTCTTAAGTCCATTTGATTCCTGGTTATTAATGCGCGGAATGAAGACTTTATCGCTTCGGATGAAACAGCATGAGAAGAATGCAAAGGCTGTGGTTGAATATCTTTCTAATCATGAAGGGGTAACAGATGTCCTCTATCCAGGAAGAGGCGGAATGGTTTCCTTCCGTGTTAAAGACGAATCGTGGGTTAATCCATTTTTACAAAATTTAAAACTGATTAGTTTTGCTGAAAGCTTAGGCGGCACAGAAAGCTTTATTACTTATCCAGCCACGCAAACCCATGCGGATATTCCAGAAGAAATTAGAATTCAGTCCGGTGTATGTAATCGTTTATTGCGTTTCTCGGTGGGAATTGAAGATGCAGAGGATATCATATTTGATCTTGAACAGGCATTAGCCAAAGTTAACGAAGGAGTGATTGTGTAATGGAATCTGAAGAATATTGTTTTGAAACGAAGCTTCTTCATAACCGGCATAAATTTGATCCCGCTACAGGAGCAGTAAGTGTACCGATTCAACATGCTTCCACCTTCCATCAATCTGATATCGACAGTTTCGGAAAATATGATTATGCTCGCAGTTTGAACCCGACTCGTGAAGCGCTCGAGGATGTGATTGCAGAGCTCGAAGGCGGAATCAAAGGCTTTGCCTTTTCTTCCGGAATGGCTGCGATTTCAACTGCATTTCTTCTTTTATCTTCTGGTGATCATGTTGTGATTACTGAAGATGTTTATGGCGGTACGTTCCGTATGGTTACAGAGGTGCTTACACGTTTTGGAATTGAACATACTTTTGTCGATATGACGGATTTGGATCAAGTGAAACAAGCCATTAAACCGAATACGAAGGCATTCTATGTGGAAACTCCATCGAATCCTTTATTGAAAGTAACGGACATACAGGCGATTAGTGTGCTTGCGAAAGAAATTAATGCTTTAACCTTTGTGGATAATACTTTTCTTACACCAGCATTACAAAAGCCTTTAGAGCTAGGTGCGGATGTTGTTCTCCATAGTGCGACCAAGTTTTTGTCCGGACATAGTGATGTTGTAGCCGGCCTTGCTGTGGTAAAGGACGAAAATTTGGCAAAGCGGCTATATTTCTTACAAAACTCCTTCGGTGCTGTTCTAGGAGTTCAAGATGCCTGGTTGGTGCTTAGAGGACTGAAGACGCTTCATGTCCGGTTGGAGCACTCCCAAAAATCCACATTAAAGATTGCCCAGTTTTTACAGGCTAATCCGCTTGTTAAAAAGGTTTATTATCCTGGTTTGGAAGACCACCCTGAATTTGAATTACAGAAGGCCCAGGCTGAGGGAGCAGGCGCTGTTTTATCGTTTGAGTTGGTTGATGAAGAAGCGGTCCGCTCCTTTGTTTCAAATGTAAAAATCCCTGTCTTTGCAGTTAGCCTTGGCGCAGTAGAATCCATTTTATCGTATCCAGCTAAAATGTCCCATGCTGCCATGCCGCAGCCAGAAAGAGAAAAGCGTGGAATCAAAAATAGTTTGCTGCGGCTATCTGTAGGATTAGAAAATCCTGACGACATAATAAAAGATTTTTCACAGGCCCTAGCGAAGCAGTACCAAAATGATTTGGTTTATTAACAAGGAGAAATGTATATGAGCTTTTTAGAAAAATTAAAAAATCAAATCTTAATAGCCGACGGGGCCATGGGTACATTATTGTATTCGTTCGGTAAGGATAGTTGTTTAGAGGAATTGAACCTTTCCCAGCCAGATCACATCCAAAATATTCATAGGGCTTATATTGATGCCGGCGCTGACGTTATTCAAACCAATACTTATGCCGCAAACTATTTAAAGCTGCAAAGGTATGGTTTAGAGGATTCTGTTAAAGAAATTAACAGTGCTGCAGTTTCTATTGCAAAAAAGGCAGCAGCCCAAAATAGTACTTACGTTCTTGGAACAATTGGTGGAAATCGAGGTGTTAAGCCAGATTCCATTACGTTAGAAGAATTAAAGCGCAGCTTTCGCGAGCAATTATATTGCCTCCTTCTTGAAGGTGTGGATGGATTATTGCTTGAAACCTTTTACGATTTTGAAGAACTTGAAACAGTTCTAACCATAGCCAGAAAGGAAACAAAGCTGCCGATTATTGCGCAGGTATCCCATCAAGAGCCTGGATTTTTACAGGACCGGACTCCTGTCAATGACGCTTTAAAAAGACTTGAAGCTCTTGGGGCGGATATCGTCGGTCTTAATTGCCGGCTGGGCCCCCATCATATGTTATTAGCTTTGGAGCAGGTTGAATTGCCTGAACATGCCTTTCTTTCTGCTTATCCAAATGCTAGTCTACCTGCCTATACGGATGGAAAGTTCCATTATGAGGGTGATGCGGATTATTTCAGAAAATCGGCACAAAGTTTTAGAAATGAAGGTGTCCGCCTCCTTGGCGGCTGCTGCGGTACAACACCTGAACACATTAAAGCCTTTGCTGCCGAATTAAAGAATAGTGTACCGATTTCTGAAAAAATAGTAAAATTAAAACCAAAGAAGATAATCGTAGAACCCCAGGCTGCGAAAAGGGATCTAACTCCCCTGCAGGAGATTGTAAAAGAAAGACCTTCCGTTATAGTTGAATTGGATTCTCCTAGAAAACTAGATACGACCAAATTTTTCGAAGGGGCTAAGGTTTTAAAGGAAGCAGGAATTGATGCGATTACTCTTGCGGATAATTCTTTGGCACAAGTCCGGATTTCCAATGAATCAATCGGTTATCTATTGAAACAAAATTATGGAATGCGCCCTCTCATTCATATTGCCTGCCGCGACCGTAATATTATTGGATTGCAATCTCATCTAATGGGACTTCATACTCTGGGCATGCATGATGTTCTCGCAATTACCGGAGACCCTGCTAGAGTTGGAGATTTCCCTGGCGCTTCTTCCGTTTATGACGTGTCATCATTTGAGTTAATTCAAATGATAAAGCAGCTTAATGAAGGTTTATCCTTTTCAGGTAAAGACTTGGGTCAAAAAACCGCTTTTAGTGTTGCTGCAGCCTTTAATCCGAATGTCCGCTCTGTTGAAAAAGCTGCTAAACGTTTGGAAAAGAAAATTCAATATGGGGCCGATTATTTTATTACTCAGCCAGTATTTTCGGAAGAAAAATTAATTGAAGTCTATGAAAATACGAAACATTTAGATACGCCAATCTATATTGGTTTAATGCCGTTAATTAGCAGCAAAAACGCTGAGTTCCTCCATAATGAGGTTCCTGGCATTAAAATTGCTGATACTATACGTGAACAGATGGCTGCTTTAAACGATAACCCGGTGCAAGCAACCCGCCTGGGAATTGATATTACCAAGTCATTAATTGATACAGCTTTAGATTTATTTAACGGAATTTATTTAATTACACCGTTTTTACGTTATGAATTAACCGCTGAGCTTGCTCAATATGCCAATCAGCGGGCAAGTCAAGTGAGGAGGAACAACATTGCCGAAAACATCATTTACTGATCAGTTAAAGAAACGAATCCTCGTTATGGACGGAGCTATGGGGACAATGCTCCAGCGTGCCAACCTTACCGCTGATGATTTTGGCGGTGAGGAGTATGAAGGATGTAATGAAAACCTGAATCTGACCGCCCCTTCTGTTATTGCCAACATACATCGGGAATATCTTGAATCTGGAGCCGACATCATTGAAACAAATACATTTGGCGCTACAAGCATCGTCCTTGATGAGTATGGACTCGGCTATAAAGCCTATGAAATGAATAAAATCGCTGCAATGATCGCAATTGGCGAGGTGCAAAAAGTTTATTCTGAAGAATGGCCTCGTTTTGTTGCTGGTTCGATGGGGCCCACTACGAAAACGTTAAGCGTTACAGGCGGAACAACCTTTGATGAACTTACAGCCAGCTACGAGGAACAAGCTCTAGGCTTAATTGATGGCGGCGTGGACCTGCTCCTTCTTGAAACCAGCCAGGATATGTTGAATGTAAAAGCTGGATTCGCAGGGATCCAAAGTGCTTTTTCCAAGACCGGAACAACACTTCCAATTGTGATATCAGGAACGATTGAGCCAATGGGAACGACTCTTGCGGGGCAATCGATTGAGGCTTTCTTTATATCGGTTGAGCATATGAATCCTGTTGCCGTTGGACTAAACTGTGCTACAGGACCGGAGTTTATGCAGGATCATATTCGTTCTTTATCAGAGCTTGCTACAACAGCAGTAAGCTGTTACCCTAATGCCGGTTTGCCAGATGAAGAAGGACACTACCACGAAACGCCGGAAATTCTGGCGAAAAAATTATCTGATTTTGCTGCTCATGGCTGGCTTAATATAGTCGGGGGCTGTTGTGGTACCACACCTGAGCATATTAGAGCAATATCTGAGGCTATGAAAAACTTTAAACCTAGAGAAACAAAACAATCTACTGTACACATGGTTTCTGGTATTGAACCTTTTGTTTATGATGATCCTACTTTGCGCCCAATCATGGTTGGTGAAAGGACAAACGTAATTGGCTCTCGTAAATTTAAGCGATTAATTACCGAAGGAAAATTTGAAGAAGCTTCTGAAGTTGCCCGCGCGCAGGTTAAGGGCGGAGCGCATGTTATTGATATTTGTCTTGCTGATCCAGACCGTGACGAAATCATTGATATGGAGAATTTTATTAAAGAGGTTGTAAAGAAGGTTAAGGTTCCTCTTGTTATAGATTCTACCGATGAAAAGGTTATTGAAAAGGCGCTTAAATATTCTCAAGGTAAAGCAATTATTAATTCGATTAATCTTGAGGACGGAGAAGAACGTTTTGAAGCGGTTGTACCATTAATACACAAATATGGCGCTGCAGTAGTCGTCGGCACCATTGATGAGAAAGGCATGGGAGTTACAGCAGAACGGAAGCTTGAGATTGCCAAACGTTCCCATGACCTTTTGGTGAACAAATACGGTCTTAAATCCCAGGATTTAATTTTTGATCCACTTGTTTTTCCAGTTGGTACGGGTGATGAGCAATACATTGGTTCTGCCAAGGCAACAGTTGAAGGGATTAGGTTAATTAAGGAGGAGCTTCCCGAAGTTCAGACCATACTTGGAATAAGTAATGTTTCTTTCGGTTTACCGCCAGTTGGAAGAGAAATATTAAATTCTGTGTTCCTATATCACTGTACACTGGCTGGCCTCGATTATGCCATTGTAAACACTGAGAAGCTTGAACGCTTTGCATCTATTTCAAAAGAAGAAGTAAAGTTAGCAGATGATCTATTATTTACAACAACAGATGAAACATTAGCTACTTTTACGGAGTTTTATCGTGGCAAAAAGAAAGAAGCAAAGAGTACTGTACCTGATATGACCCTTGAAGAGCGTCTCTCCTATTATGTTGTTGAAGGCACAAAAGAAGGTTTGCTTCCTGACTTGGATCAAGCGCTTAAGGTGTACCCTGCTCCACTTGATATCATTAATGGTCCGTTAATGAACGGCATGAAGGAAGTTGGCCGTCTTTTTAATGACAATCAACTTATCGTGGCTGAGGTACTGCAAAGTGCTGAGGTAATGAAAGCAGCAGTTGCTTTTTTAGAGCCTCACATGGAAAAAGGCGATGTCTCGGCATCAAAAGGGAAAGTTATTTTAGCAACGGTTAAAGGTGATGTTCATGACATCGGGAAAAACCTTGTTGATATCATTCTGAGCAATAATGGCTATAATGTGGTTGACTTAGGAATTAAAGTGACTCCGACTGAATTGGTTCAAGCTATCAAAAATGAAAAACCAGATATGGTTGGACTTTCTGGTTTGCTTGTAAAATCGGCGCAGCAAATGGTGTTAACCGCACAAGACATGAAGGAAGCAGGACTTTCCATGCCTATTCTAGTTGGCGGTGCTGCACTTTCCCGTAAGTTTACAGATACAAAAATTGCTAAAGAGTATGATGGACTAGTCCTTTATGCTAAAGATGCCATGACCGGATTGTCACTTGCTAATCAGCTGCAATCACCTGAAGAACATCAAAAACTCCTAGCTGAAAAACAAGAAAAATTGGAAGCAGCTGAAATTCCAAGAGATATTCCAAGTCGGTCTGCTGTGTCTGTTGCTGTAAAACCAAAGCCATCTGTTTCTACAAAAGTGCCAGTTTTTACTCCAATGGATACAAAAAGACATATCTTAAGGTCTTATTCTTTATCACATATTGAGCCTTATATTAATATGCAAATGCTTATTGGACATCACCTTGGAGTTAAAGGGAAAATAGCCAAATTAATCGCTGAAAAAGATGAAAAAGCTTTAAAAGTAAAAGAAGTGGTTGATCAATTGCTTGCTGATGCGACTGCAAACAATTGGATTACACCTCAAGCCGTGTATCAGTTTTTCCCTGCTCAAGCAGACGGGAATAAGGTAAATATTTATAATCCAGAAAATCCAGAGGAAATCATTGAAACATTTGATTTCCCTAGACAAGAGTCTGAGCCTCATCTTTGTTTGGCGGATTTTATTAAATCGGTTGATAGTGGAGTTAAGGATTATGTTGGTTTCTTCACTGTCACTGCTGGAAGAGGCATTCGTGAGAAAGCTGACGAATTTAAAGCCGCAGGTCGATTCCTTGAAAGTCATGCACTACAGTCATTGGCACTAGAAACAGCAGAGGGTTTTGCCGAATTAATTCACCGACAGATGCGAGACCGCTGGGGCTTCCCTGATCCACTTAACTTTACAATGCAAGACCGTTTTGCCGCTAAATACCAGGGACAGAGATTCTCGTTTGGTTATCCCGCCTGTCCTGACTTAGAGGATCAAAAGAAATTATTTAAGTTAATTCAGCCTGAGGAAATTGGAATTCAATTAACAGATGGGTGTATGATGGAACCAGAAGCATCCGTTTCTGCGATGGTTTTTGCTCATCCAGAAGCTAGGTATTTTAATGTTTTGAGATAAATTAATTAGATGATTTTTTCCGCGGAATTTATTAATATTTCCGCGGATTTTTTATTATATTTCGCAAATTGCCTCAGTTATTTCGCTAAAAATATAATGATTTTCGCTTAAGTTGAAAATTATTTCGCAAACACACTTACCTTGACATTTTTCACTTAAAGGAATATAGTTACCTAGGTAACTAATTATTTTTTTGGAGTGAATCCACATTGAATACCCACGAATTATTCCATACACTACACCAGCTTTCACGGCATTTAACTAATACCCTTAATGAGGCATTAAAGCCGTTAGGATTATACGGTTCACAATGGTCAGCAATTTTTGTTTTAAAAACAAAAGGCTCATTAACTCAAAAAGAATTATGTGATTACCTATTTGTTGAAGCACCGCCAATGACCCGCACCATCCAGCGGCTAGTTAAACAAGGATATGTCAGACAGGTGCAAGGCAAAGACAAGCGTGAGAAAATCATTCAATTAACTGACCTGGCACTGTCTGAATACCCAAATTGGGAAAAAGCCGTTTTTGAATCCAATGAAGTTTTATTAGAAAATTTCCCACTCTCTTCACAGGAAGTGCTTTTAAGTTTGCAAAAAAGCTGGTTACAGCAGCTTAAATAAGGAGTGCAACATATGGATAAAACAAAATTATGGACGAAGGATTTTATTAGTATTTCCTTAAGTAACTTTTTTCTTTTTCTAACCTTTTATTTCTTACTCGTAACTCTGCCAAATTTCGCACTACAGGAATTTCATAGCAGTGCTTCTGAAGCAGGTCTGATGACGACAGTATTCTTGATTTCTGCCATCATTTCACGTCCGATCGCCGGCAAATGGCTTGAACGGGCCGGCCATCAAAAAATTCTATTAACAGCCCTCATAATATTCTTTGCGGGCTCGCTATTTTACTTTTTTCCAAAAACAATTTCTGGTATGCTGACCATTCGCTTTTTGCATGGGATTGGTTTTGGCATGGCGACCACTGCTGCTGGTACTATTGTCGCTGATATAATTCCGAATTCACGCCGGGGCGAAGGCATGGGCTATTTTATTATGTCGGCCAATCTTGCAATGGTCCTCGGTCCATTTATAGGTATTACTGCTATGAATCAATGGGGACCGGAAGTATTGTTTACACTAAGTATAATTGGTGCTTTAGCATCGCTCATTGCTGGATTATTTGTAAAAATAGAAAAGAGAGAACAACCTAAGCAGGAAGTTGCTTATTCCACTTTTTCATTTCGTAACTACTTTGAAACTTCAGCAGTTCCCATTTCTTTAATTGGCGCATTCTTTGCACTTGTTTATTCATCGATTCTTTCCTTCGTCAATGTGTATGCAAATGAAGTTCATTTATCAGCCGTTTCAAGCTTATTCTTTGTAGTTTATGCAGTTGTCCTTTTAATCTCAAGACCTTTTACCGGCAAATTGTTTGACTTCCGTGGTCCAAACGTAATTGTTTTCCCTTCTATTGTTTTATTTGCCATTGGGATGTTTCTATTAAGTAATAGTGGTACAGCCGGCACATTCCTATTTTCAGCTGGACTGATTGGCTTAGGATGGGGAACACTTTTTCCAACTTTTCAAACCATTGCCCTTCAAGATGCCCCTCCTAAAAAACGAGGGCTTGCAACTGCTACCTTCCTATCGATATTTGATACCGGAATTGGATTAGGGTCATTCGTGGTAGGCTTGTTAGTTGCAAAAATAGGCTTTAGCTCATTTTACTTTTTAAGTTCATTTTATATCCTTATCGGGATTGTCCTTTATTACTTCCTTCATATCCGTAAAAAAGAGCCAGTTAAGGAATATAAAGAGCGAATTAATTAAACTGGAAGACCCCCTTGATTTTCAAGAGGGTCTTTACCGTTATTTTTTCTTTAGGATTTCATTTATTTTTTCATATTCCTCGACACCAATTTCCCCTGATGCCAATCTTTTTGCCAGGATTACCTGTGCATCGGCATTACCTTGAATGCAAAATCTGCCTCTACGCCTCCACATAAAAAAATTAGCTGCAAAAAAAGCAATGAAAAGTAAAGGGAAAATAAATGCGAAAGGGTGAAAATATCCCCAGTGATGCATATGAATCAACTCCTAAATTTTTTATAATTTTTCCTTAAAAGTTTGTTGCCCTCTCAACCATGTGAGGAAAGCAAAGCCTCCTATCTCTTATGTGGTGGTGCTAACTCTTTTCCCCCATGGTTTAATAACTGAAATAATGTACATTAGGATAAGTGAAATGATTTGAATAATAATCCCAGTCCAAAGCTCGGCTTTGACAAAGAAAAGGTCATCTGTTTTACTTATAGCTTGAAGTGTCCAAGTGTACATTCCCCACAAGTTTAGAATGATACAAAATACCGTAAGGCCCTCCTTTGCAATGATCCAATAATATTTGAACAATCCCCATTTGGTCCAAACGGAAAGTAGAATGCCTGTTACGGTCGTTCCAATAGTAGAAGCTCGCACTGATGTTTTTGAAAGGATATGCATTGCTTGATAGCAGGCTTGAATTAAACCTTCATCACTTGCCACGGCTGCCGTAATACTAAAAATAAGAAAAGCCGTCATATTCCCCAGCATGATTGCAGCGAATAATATATGAAAAATCAGCAGCCATCTCTTGGTTTTATACGAAATCTTCAGCCCCATCACCTCCTTGATGTTTTACAAGCTTTAGTTTAAACAGAATATCTAAACTCCTTCTAAAGCAATTCTTAAATATTTCTAAACTTTATTGGGATTTGCGGACTCGGACTCTTCCTTTTGCGTTTGCCATGTCCTCTATAGCCTCTATAGTGGACTCGGATTCTTCATTTTGCCTTTGCCGTGTCCTCTATAGCCTTTCTTGCGGACTCCTTTGCTTATGCCGTGTCCTCTATAGCCTTTCTTGTTGAACTCGGACTCTTCCTTTTGGCTTTGCCGTGTCCTCCATACCCTTTAATGGGGACTCGGTGCCTTTCTTTTGCCGCTTTCGTGTCCTCTATAGATATTATTACGGACTCGGATGCACCTTTTGCCCAATCGTTCGAAACAAAAAACAGGATGCCCCCGCTAGCAGGACATCCTCAACAAACAATTTATTATCCTTTAAACCGATACCCTGCTCCCCAAACTGTTTCAATATATTGAAGATTAGAAGGATTGTTTTCGATTTTCTCGCGGATTTTTCTCACATGAACGGTTACTGTTGCAGTATCCCCCATCGATTCAAGTCCCCAAATTCGTTCAAACAGGTGCTCTTTGGTAAAAACCTGGTTTGGATGCAAGGCTAAGAAGGTTAACAAATCAAATTCCTTCGCTGTTAAGATTACTTCCTTTTCATTAATAAAAACCTGGCGGGAGGATTTATTGATCTGCAGACCGCGAATTTGAATTTCATCGAGCGGCACACTTTTTCGGATCAGCCGCTCATATCTCGCCAAATGTGCTTTAACTCTAGCGACAAGTTCACTTGGACTGAAGGGTTTAACGATATAATCATCGGCCCCCAGCCCCAAACCGCGAACCTTATCTATGTCCTCATCTTTGGCTGTAACCATTAGGATAGGGATATCTTTCTCTTTTCGAATTTGCTTACAAATCTCAAGGCCATTTATATTTGGCAGCATTAAATCCAGCAATATTAACCGGTAGTTTTGATTAAGGGCAGCTTCAAGCCCCATTTTTCCATCTGTTGCAATTTCTACTTTAAAGCCTTCAATTTCTAAATAATCACGTTCCAGCTCCGCAATACTCCGTTCATCCTCAATGATTAATATTTCACTCATTAGTTTTCACCTTTATCGTTCGATTTTGGAAGAGTAAAATGGATACATAAACCGCTTCCAGAAGAATTTTCTGCCCAAATCTCACCACCATGGGCTTGAATAATTTGGGCAGCTATAGCAAGTCCTAGACCACTTCCACCTGTATCCGAGCTGCGGGAAGGGTCGCCACGATAGAAACGGTCAAATATATGGGAAATCTCATTAGCCGGGACTCCGGGCCCGTTGTCACATATAGAGACCTTTACCATTTCCCCCTGTTCTATGAAGGAAATCTGAATTCGGCATTTACCTTTTTCGATATATTTCACACTATTAAAGATAATATTATTCATTACTCGGATGATATTATCTCGGTCAATATATACCGATATTCGGAAATTCGTCAGCAGGACTATCTGCGTACCTTCATCGCTCAAATCCAGCCTTATTTCCTCGAGATAATCTTCTAAAAAAGGGGTCAGTTCAACTTTTTCAAAATTAAATGGGACACTATTGACGTCTAATTTTGAAAAAAGAAATAGTTCATTAATTAAACGGTCCATATGAGTTGCCTTGGCATGGATGGTATCTAAGTAACGCTCGAGCTTTTCTTCTGTATTGGCAACTCCATCTTTAATTCCTTCTACGTAGCCCCGAATAGATGTAATGGGAGTCTTTAAATCATGAGAAATATTGGCAATGAGTTCACGGCGATTATTTTCGTATTGTTCCCTGAGTTCAGCTGATTTTTTTAATTTCTCTCTCATTTCATCAAAGGATTTTACTAGTGTTCCTAATTCATCTTTTCGGGTCGGTTCCATATGGAAATGAAGATTACCTGCACTAATTTTTGCTGCAGCTGCGGACATTTGATTAATTGGCTTAAGAATTCGTCTAGACATAAAATAGGAGAGAACAGAATTTGTTAGTACCAAAATAAGCACAAATCCAATGAATATCATCGGAAAGAATCTTCTAGCAAATTGGATAAACGGCACCCCTTTATCGAATAAAAAAAAGGTACCTTCTGTCCCGTCCTTAAAATAAAAATCATGCTGCCTGATTGAATAGAGCTGCTGTCCAAGCCGGACAAGCGGTTGATAGCCTTCATTTCCGAAAGCTGGCAGCTTTTCTTTTTTCAAATTACTTACATTATCAGATGAAAACAAAACTTTTTTATCTTTTCGAATAATGATGCCGGCATTCATATCCTTCAATTCCTTGGATAAGGCACCCTGGTATGATGGGTTCGAAAATTTCTCCTCTTCTAAAGAGGCTGTTTTCTTCAATTGATTAAAAAATTCGATATTCTGTCCGCCTTCCCCTGATTGCCAGCCACGATGAAAGTTATTGCTAAGAAGTTTAAAATCGCCGCTGAACATGACATTCAACAGGGTAAAATAAAGAATGAAGATGATGATCGGCATAATGACCATGGCAGCATTCGAAAGAAAGAGACTTTTACGGATTGTCATGAAAATCCACCTTTAACAAATTTGCTATTACTTTAGAATAAACCTAAATTCTAAAGAACTAATAATGAATTTCTTAAATTTTTATAAATTTACTTTTCGGAATAAAGTAATTGTTATATAATGGATTGAATTTAACTTAAGGAGTGATTAATTTGGCAAAATCTAAAGCCAAGAAATTACGAGATAAGCTTGAGCGTGAAGGAAAAATGAACCCAGAAGTAAAGCGCAGCACGTTTGTTTATGCAGATATGAGAACGAGAGTAACAAAGACTAAGAAAGACCATTTATATCAATTTAAACACAAGAACCATCAATCCCAGGACGGAAATGATGGTTCTTTTTATTTTACTAGTTATTTAATATTAAAATTCGGTTTATGAGTCAGCTCAATTTTTAGGAGATGAACATCTTCGCTATAGTTTTCTTCTTGTAAAACAATTGTCCAATTTTTAGCAATCATTTCACGGAGTGCCTCCAGGTTGTCACTGGTCATTTTTACTGTGTCTAAAAACTCGCCGGTATCAACGAAATCTTCGCCTTCATTCATCGCAAACTTAATATTCAGCAAAGACTTGAGTGCTCCTTTTGTCATAAAAGAAAATTCATAGCCTTCCTTTAGTGCTTGGTGGCATTTATCTTTGTTCATATGGTAATAGTCGATCAACGATTTCCAAGTAGGAATTCCTTCTCCCATGCTCTCAAGCAATTCTTCTTTTCCCTCATTTAAGAGAGCAACGATGGTTGGATTATTGAATCCTTTTGCTTTCATCATTTCCAGCATGAGTGCATAATTTAACGCTAATTTTACTTTTTCCATTAATTTCATCCACCTTAGTTTAGTATAAGTGGCAGGCGACAAAATGCTCTCCATCCACTTGCTTCATTTGCGGATCGACTTCTGCACAGATTGGTTTGGCAAATGGACAGCGTGATCGAAATCGGCAGCCGGTTTCCATTTCTATTGGACTCGGAAGCTCTCCAGTAATAATTTCACGTTTGCTATTTTGTGCCTTGATTGGATCTGGTATTGGAATAGCAGACAATAACGCTTGCGTATAGGGATGCAGCGGTTTATGGTATAACTCATCGCTGTTAGATATCTCAACCAGTTTACCGAGATACATTACACCTATTCGGTCTGAGATATGGCGGACCATGGATAAGTCGTGTGCGACAAACAAATACGTAAGCTTCATCTCACTCTGTAAATCTTCTAACATATTTATGACTTGAGCTTGAATGGAGACATCCAGAGCAGATATGGCCTCATCACAAAGAATGAACTCAGGATTTATCGATAACGCCCGGGCAATACCAATCCGCTGGCGCTGTCCGCCGCTAAATTCATGCGGGTATTTTTCCAGGTCTTCTTTCTTTAGACCAACCTTTTCAAGAATATCAACCATGATTCCTTTTCGTTCATTTTTCGAAAGAGAAGTGTGTATCTCCAGCGGTTCATCGATGATTTCTTCGACACTCATATATGGGTTAAGTGATGAATATGGATCTTGAAAAATCATTTGCATTCTTTTTCGATAGGGCTGCAATTCTTTATTTGATAGATTGGCAATATCCTTGCCATCAAAAAGAATTTCTCCTGAAGTCGGGTCGTACAAACGATTGATAGTCCTCCCCAATGTGGATTTGCCGCATCCTGATTCACCAACCAGCCCAAACGTTTCTCCTTTATAAATATGAAACGAGATATCATCAACAGCTTTCACAACTTGTTTATTTTTACTAAAAATGGAGGATTTTAATGGGAAGTATTTTTTTAGATTGTTAACTTCAATAAGTTTTTGCTGAGACTTAGTCATCTAGATGCTCCCCTTCCCCTGCTAAAAAGCACATACTTTTTTGCGTTGATGAAAAGCTCTTGTATTCTGGTACTGAAGTGAAACATTTTTCAATAGCAAAATCGCATCTTCCTGCAAATGGGCAGCCGCTCTGTATATTTTGAAGCGATGGGGCAGCCCCTTTAATTGGCTTTAATCTTGTTTTCTCCCCATCCACTCTAGGAATGGAATTCAATAATGCCTTTGTATAAGGATGCCTAGGTGAATAAAAAATTTCATGGGCCAATCCTTCCTCCATCACCATTCCGGCATACATCACCAAAATTCGGCTGCAAATCGTCGCTACCACTCCGAGGTCATGTGTAATTAACACCACTGACATATCATTTTCTTGCTGAAGTTTTTTTAAGAGTTCCAGGATTTGTGCTTGAATCGTGACATCCAGGGCAGTTGTAGGTTCATCTGCTATTAACAGCTTAGGATTGCACGCTAATGCCATGGCAATCAATACCCTTTGCCTCATTCCTCCGCTAAATTCATGCGGATATTGGTCGACGCGCGTTTCAGGAGAAGGGATACCGACCATTCTTAACAGTTCAACAGCCTCAAGCTTGGCTTCCTTCTTGTTCATGCCTCTTACCCTTGTTAATAATTCAATCAGATGATTCCCGGCTTTTTTTAATGGATTAAGAGCAGTCATCGGGTCTTGGAAAATCATAGCAATATCGCGGCCTCTAATCGCCCTTTTTTCTTTGTTCGATAAATTTTCAATATGCTTTCCATCTAAAACAATTTCACCGGCATCTACTTTTGCGTTCCTCGGGATAATGCCGAGAATCGATTTAACCATGACACTTTTTCCGCTCCCGGATTCACCAACAATCCCTAGTATTTCTCCCTTTTGCACAGTGAAGTCAATTCCTCTTACCACTTCCATTTTTGCTTTTCCATTGTAAAAGTTCGTCCGGAGGTTTTTTACATCAAGTAATCTATTATTCTCTTCCATAATGGTACTCATTTTATCCAACCCTCCTATTTCCCACTTGTCTTCGGCTCGACCACGGCCCGAAGAATATCTCCGAGTCTATTAAAAGAATAAACCGTCAGTACGATAAGAAGTCCAGGCAATATGGCCATATAGGGAGCATTCCCTAAGTTCCCCTGCGCATTTTGAAGCATGCTTCCCCATGAAGATAATGGCTGTTGAATGCCAAGACCAAGAAAACTTAAGGCTGATTCCATCAAGATCGCATTGGCGATACTAACGGTGGATGCGACGATGAAAGTAGGAAAGACAGCTGGAATAATATGCTTCAAAATGACTTTTTTCAATGATTGTCCTGATGATTTCGCATATAAAACATATTCTCTTTCTTTTATCGAAAGAGTTTCGGCACGAACAAGCCTAGCCGTACTCATCCAGGTAAACAGACCAATGACGAGAATAATCGCTTTTAACCCCGGTGTCAGATAAATACTTACAACTGTAACAAGAATCATCCACGGGATCGAAGAAATCACATCAACCGTTCTCATTAAAAAGTTGTCGACCTTTCCGCCAAAATAGCCGCTTATCGATCCCACCAATACGCCAATACTAGTCGAAATAAGCATGGCTAAGATTCCGACAGTAAGGGAGATTCGTCCACCATATAAGGCTCGTGTTAAATAATCTCTGCCAAGCTCGTCTGTACCAAACCAATGGTCCGCACTTGGTCCCTGAAGGACACTGGTTACATCGACCTTATCAGGAGGATAAGGTGAGAGAAAGGCGAAAATAGAGATGAATAAAATAAGAATAAGAAAAATAAGGGCAATGGCCGCCGTTTTATTACGTTTTAATTCATTTTTAAACTGGTTCATTCTTTTATTTTTCTTTCCGGCCATGTTCTATTCCCCCATTCCCTTGATTCTCGGATCGACGATGCAATATAAAAGATCGGATAGCAAATTACCGATAATCACAAGGCTTGAGGATAGCAGCATGATGGCCATGACAACTGGGTAATCAAACCCTTGGATTGCTTTGACAAAATATGTCCCAATTCCAGGCCATCCAAATACCGTTTCTGTTACGACAGCCCCGGTAACAAGCATTGGAAGGCTCATCCCTACAATCGTAATGATGGGAAGCAGAACGTTTCTGAGTACATGCTTAAATAAAATCCAACTAGAAGCGGCCCCGTATGCCTGTTGCACCATGACGTAATCTTCGGAAAGCTGTCCAATGGTGGATGAGCGTACATAACGAACAAGCTCAGGCATGAAAGACAGCATCAACACGGTGCAAGGAAGCACCATATGACTTAGCAGGTCAGAGAATGATCCTTCACTCCCAATGGTGTGCATCCCAAGGATTGGTAATAAATTTAAAAGATACCCAAAAATAAACACTAGAATCATCGCCATCCAAAAGCTCGGTATGGCAATCCCGAATGAGCTTAAACTATCAATGATTTTATCCGCCCATTTCCCTCTATTCGCCCCTGCAATCAACCCAAGAATAATAGAAAATAAAAGTGCAAGAATGTAAGCAGGAAGGACAAGCAGAATCGTATTCGGTATCCTTGCGGAAAGATCATTTGTAATACTTTCATGCGTTACAATAGAATATCCCCATTCACCGCTCAAAATCCCTTTTATCCAATAAACATATTGCATATAGGCTGGCTGGTCTAATCCATATCTTGCTTTTATTAGTTCCACTGTTTTCTTCGTCATGTTTGGAGTTGTCATCGCGTCAACTGCATCATATGGAGCCAATTGAATGAGCGTAAAGCAAATAATCGAAATAATGAAAAGCAAAGGGATTGCCTGTAAAATTCGTTTCAAAATATACCTTAACAAAAATAATCCCACTCCTTACGCTATCCTACTCTATCATTTTATTCCTTTTGGTCTTAATAAATAAAGATAAACAGCGAACTGTTTATCTTTATCTACTAAAACCTTTATTTTTTTAATAGGATAGCTTTGACATATCTTCAAATGTGTAAACCGGAACTAAAGCAGCTTCCTCAATACCTTTGATTCTTGAATCAATCGAAAGGATTCGTTTGTTCTCTGTTAATGGATAGAACGCAGCATCATCAATGATGAGCTTTTGAATTTCTTCATAAATAGCTTTACGTTTTGCATCATCTTTTTCTACACGGCCTTGATTAAATAACTCATCCACTTTTGGATTACTATAGTGCATGTAGTTTGCTTCACCATTTGTAACAAACAAGGAATTAAAGGTATCTGGGTCAATTCCCATGATATATCCGCTTAGATACATATCAAAGTCCGTTTGGACACTTTGAAGCTTCTTGCTTAAAGCTGCCGCATCCATACCAACTAACTCAACTGAAACGCCTGCAGCTTTCAAGTTTTGTTGAATAACAGCTGCTTGTTTTTGCTGGATTGGATTATTGGCGATAAATGCAAGTTTTAATTTTAAATTAGATGCTCCGGCTTTTGCCAGCAGGTCTTTTGCTTTTTTCGTATCGAATTTATGTTTTTCAACATTGTCAGTGAAATAGGTTGCTTTTTTTGGTAAGAATGAATAGGCTGGCTTGGAATAATCAGTTGAAACATAGCTTGCTGTATTGATTTCGTCACGATTCAAACCGAAAGCTATTGCCGTTCTTACATCCTTTGATTGTACTGCTTTTGAGCTTAAGTTAAAGGCTAAGTAACCGATTCGCCCTTCATCGTATGGTTTAATCGCAACATTGTCGTTACCTTTAAACTTACTTGTATCGGATGGCTGGATCGCAAGGGCATTAATTTCCCCTTTTTGCAGAGCCAATGTAGCTGTATTTGGATCCATGATGATACGGTAAACAACTTTTGCAATTTTAGGTGCACCTAGGAAATAATCATCATTCTTTTCAAACGTGACGCTTTCCCCTGCTTTATATTCTTTTAATTTGTATGGACCAGTACCAACTGGAGTGGCATTTTTAGGGCTGTTAGCAATATTTGCTTCCCCATCATAAACATGTTTCGGCATGATGAAAATATTGCCTAAAGCTTCCATTGCTCCCATGCTGACAGTTGGTAGCGTGAATTTTACTGTATAGTCATCCACTTTTTCAACTTTAACTGGTTGGTTATTAAAGATCAGCTGGCTTCTTGCCCAGCCGCCATTTTCTTCTTTTAACATTTGCTCATACGTGAAAACAACATCATCGGCCGTAAATGGCTGTCCATCATGCCATTTTACATCTTTTCTTAATTTTGCTGTATATGTTAAGAAATCTTCTGAAGGAGTCATGCTTTCTGCCAAGAAGTACTTAACATTATCCTTTCCGTTATACATATACAATGGAGAGTAAATAGTTTTAATTTCCATTAATCCATAACGGTCACCTGTTGAAATGACGTTTACTGCGTTACCTGGATCTCCATCAATTCCATAAATAAAGGTATCTGGTTTATTTGCAGTATCACCTTTATCTTTAGTGCTTGCATTATCCTTCGTTTTTGAAGAACAGCCTGCAAGTACTAATAAGATACTGAGTAAAATGGCTACAAGAATATTTACATTTTTACGAACCATTTTGTCTTCCCCCTATGCTTAATATTTTTATAACAACAAGAATAGTAGTTTTAGTAATGAATTTTAATTCCTACTATTTCTATATGTATTGTACAAAATACATTTTACCTTATAGGCTGCTAATAGTAAATATAAATAATTAGTATTATTTCCAATCTCCTGTCCGGCTGAGGATTCGGTCCTATCACTGTAAAAATTAGGACTTTTTATTTTGCAGCCAGCGACAAATGCTTTAATAAAATCTGATTTTGTAAATACAAATGTTGCGCTTCCTCTAATGACACGATGGAGAACTGAATAACGGTGTCAGACACCGCCTGAGCAAGCTTTGGAAGATCCGTTGAAATAACCGTGCCTATTCTGGTGTAACCCCCTGTGGTTTGCCGTTCAGTCATTAAGATGATAGGCTGCCCGCTTGCTGGTACTTGTATTCCGCCTAGTGGGACCGGGTCAGAGATAATATCCGGACCAATAAGATGTTCTAGTTGTGGTCCTTTCAGCTGATAGCCCATTCGATTAGACTGTGGAGTAACTACGTATTCTTCACTACAAAATTGCTCGAGACTCACTTTATTAAAGCTATTTTGATGCGGGCCAGGAATAAACCTCAAGGAGATTAGTTTTTTAAATTGTGGGATTAGATTTGGATGCAGTGTTTTATTTGGCTTTTTTATCATTGGACTGCCAAATAACACATCTCCTTTTTGCAAGGAACGTCCCTCAAATCCACCAAATCTACCATTTAAAAAGGTAGATTTACTTCCTAAAACCACTGGGACATCTATTCCCCCTGAAACAGCAATATAAGCCCTAGCACCCTGTTTACATGAACCTAATGAAAGAATTTGCCCCTTCTTAATTAAAAAACTCTTCCACATTGGAGCTTCTCGTTCATCCACCTTTGGAGAAAAATTCCCGCCGCAGATTGCTATGGTCATGTCACTCAAAGCCAGAAAAACGGGTCCAATCACCGTTGCCTCCAACACAGCTTCACCTTTTGCATTTCCGACGAGTATATTTGCTACCTGCATCGTGTATGGATCCATAGCTCCCGATGGACTGATTCCAAATTGCTGATACCCATATCTTCCTAAATCCTGAACCGTTGTTTGCAGCCCAGGCTTCATTACTTTAAAAAGAGCTGTTTTCATTGGTCTCACCAGCTTTTTCGGATAAGAATATTTTCTTGTTCGAAGGCATGCTTTAATTTTGATACGAATTCTAAAGCCTTTGGCTCGTCACCGTGGACACAAATCGTATCCGCCTTTATATCAATATCCGTCCCATCCACCGTTTCCACTTTTCCTTCTTTTATCATGCGAACCACTCTTTTTATCGCAATATCGGCATCATGGATGATGGCGTTTTTTTCCTTCCTGGAGGTCAATGAACCATCAGGCTGGTATGAACGGTCGGCAAATACTTCTTCGGCCACTAGGAGGCCTTTTTCTTTCCCAGCCCGCACTAACTCACTATTTGCAAGTCCGAATAAGACAATAGTAGAATCGAAATCTGCCACAGCTTCGGCAATTGCGGCTGCCATTTCCCGATTGCTCGCCGCCATGTTATACAACGCACCATGCGGTTTTACATGGACTAGTGATGTTCCATTTACTTTACAAATGGCAGCTAATGCTCCGATTTGATAGGTAACTAGGTTATATATTTCACGAGGTGAAAGTATCATCTCGCGGCGGCCAAAACCCGCAAGATCTGGGAATCCCGGGTGTGCGCCAATTCTTACTCCTGATTTTTTTGCGAGATTTACAGTTTCAAACATGACATTATGGTCACCAGCATGAAAGCCGCAAGCAATATTAGCGCTTGAAATATAATTTAATACCTCTTGATCATTTCCAATCTTATATGCCCCGAAACCCTCACCCAGATCGCAGTTTAAATCAATGACCTTCATTACTTTCACCTCTTTTAAAAGTTGAGATCTCATATTTATTCGACTCTGCTAATTGCTTGATTCTAGAAAATTCCTCTTCATCAATTGGATAAAACTTAATATAATTTCCGGCCGAGAAGAGAATCGGCGCGGAATTTTCTATATCAAACAGCTTTACAGGGGTAATACCTAATATCCTCCAGCCGGACGGAACATCTGAAGGATATATTCCTGTTTGATTTCCGCCGATACCAACCGAACCTGCGAGGACATTCGGTCTTGGGTGTTCAAGCCTGGGGACGGTCAATTTTGGAGAGAGTCCTCCAAGATACGGAAACCCCGGTACAAAGCCCATCATGTAGATAAGATATTCCTTATTGCTATGTAAAGAGATAACATCATCCACACTTAGATGATTGTACCCAGCAATAAAGGACAAATCAGGACCATTATAAAAAACCGGAATTTTATAAACAATTGGCTCGAGTGGTTCGACATCTTTATTATGATGGTAAATCTTTTTTACTTTTTCAACTAGTGTAAAATAACTAATGAATTCAGGCTGATAGTATATAGCAACTGCTGTATAAGATGGTACCCATTCAACTATACCCTTCACGTTTGCTGCTTTCAGTTTAGAAATAAATCCTTGTATTTCCTTATGAATTTCCTCATTAATTTCGTTTCCAAAAGAAACTCGTACGGCCAAATCACCGAGCGGAACAATTTCTACCATAACTATCACCCTCTTTAATATTACAGTAAATGGATGTAAAAAATAATACAAGAGAATCTTATCAATCACTTCTTTTTCCCAATATCTCAAACAAGCAATTCATTTTACTTTCATTTTTTGTTACGTTACGATAATACAAGGAATAACTTTAAAAAGTGGAGGTTTTGGAGATGTTTGATGTTGTAGTTATTGGTGCAGGCCCTTCTGGTGCTAGTGCTGCCTTATTTACAGCTAAAGCTGGCAAGAAAACCCTGGTAATTGATAATGATAAGAGCGTGACAAAGAGAGCCTGGATGGAAAACCATTATGGCGTTTTAGAAATCTCTGGACCAGACCTTGTTGAAACTGGCAAAAAACAAGCGAGCAAATTTGGCGCTGAACTGGTTAAAGCTACTGTAACAAACGTAACTAAAACCGACGGTGGATTTAAAGTAGAAACCGACCAATCAGCATATGAAGCAAAGCATGTCATTGTTGCAACTGGTTTGATGGCTGACCTTGCTGAAACAATCGGCTTAACCACAAAGCCTGGAACTGAACCAAGAATTAAAACGATCCTTGACGTTGATGCTCAAGGAAAAACTAATATTGAAGGAATTTGGGCAGCCGGCACTATCGCTGGTGTCAGCATGCACACGATCATCACGGCTGGTGACGGTGCAAAAGTCGCAATCAACGTTATCAGTGAAATGAATGGCGAGCGTTATGTTGACCATGATGTTTTAAAATAAAAAATGGTTTAAATCCCCTTACAAATAGGGGATTTTTTTGTTGTTTGGCTGTGTTAAACGATATTGTTGTTTTTTTATACCCTGTTGATTGGAGCGGAAGGCGCTCGACTCCTGCGGGAGTACGGGGCTGGGGAGACCCCACAGGCGCTTTCAGCGCCGAGGAGGCTCCCCGGCACGCCCGCGGAAAGCGAGCGTCTGGAGCGGAAATCAACAGACATATTTAACAGAGCCTTTTGTTTAAAATTTATTTTATTTCACTCATCAGTTAAAATAGTCATCAGGAGGAGGAACCGTGGCAATTATGGCCCATACCCTATATGACCATTTTAAGGAGATTTTTATGATAAAAAAAGACAGTAATATAAAACCTGTTGTTGCAGGCTTACTATTAGGTATCCTGATGGCAGCAATGGATAACACGATAGTCGCAACTGCTATGGGGACCATCGTTTCCGACCTCGGCGGACTTGATAAATTTATTTGGGTAACCTCTGCATATATGGTTGCTGTTATGGCGGGAATGCCGATTTTCGGTAAGTTATCTGATATGTACGGGCGGAAACGCTTTTTTATTTTCGGATTAGTCGTTTTCCTTATTGGGTCCGCTCTATGCGGTATCGCCCAGAGTATCGTTCAGTTAAGTGTTTACCGAGCCATTCAAGGGATCGGCGGCGGTGCTCTTATGCCGATTGCCTTTACGATTGTTTTTGATATTTTCCCGCCTGAAAATCGTGGTAAAATGACGGGCTTACTTGGTGCCGTATTTGGGGCATCCAGCGTTTTAGGGCCGCTGCTTGGTGCCTATATTACTGATTATATCAGCTGGCATTGGGTTTTCTATGTAAATGTTCCGATTGGCATTGTTTCAATTATCTTAATCGTTCGTTATTATCATGAATCACTGCAGCACTCTAAGCAAAAAATTGACTGGGCCGGGGCGATTACACTTATTATATCGGTCGTCAGCTTGATGTTTGCTCTTGAGCTTGGAGGAAAAGAATACGACTGGGATTCTATTCAAATCATTGGCTTATTTGCGAGCTTTTTTGTCTTTTTTGTTGTCTTTTTCATAGCTGAATTGAAAGCAGCTGAACCGATTTTGCCACTATGGCTTTTTAAAAGGCGGTTATTTGCTACCTCGCAAATCTTGGCCTTTTTATATGGCGGCACGTTTATTATATTAACAGTGTTTATTCCGATTTTTGTGCAGGCAGTCTACGGGGGCAGCGCGAAGAATGCCGGACTTATTTTGACGCCGATGATGCTGGGGTCTGTAGCGGGAAGCTCGATAGGCGGTATATTCTTAACCAAAACTTCTTATCGAAATTTGATGATTATTTCCATTATTTCATATGTTGTTGGCATGTATCTCCTCGGAACCTTAACTGTTGATACCGCACGCTGGTTATTAACGATTTATATGATTCTTGTCGGTTTCGGCGTAGGGTTTTCTTTCTCGCTATTACCGACGGCATCGATGCATAATTTAGAGCCGCAATTCCGCGGTACAGCCAACTCTACGAACTCATTCCTACGTTCTTTTGGGATGACACTCGGTGTTACAATCTTCGGTTCGCTGCAAAACAACTTATTTACGGATAAGCTTAACGAGGCGTTTAAAGGCATGCAGGGTGCTGGAGGACAAGGTTTCCAAATGGGCGATCCACGACAAATTTTCCAAGCAAGCGAGCGCTCGAAAATCCCTAGCTTTATCTTGGATAAAATTGTCCATGCAATGTCGGATTCGATTACGCATACCTTTATGCTTACATTAATTCCGATTGCGCTTGCTGCCATAACGATCTTTTTCATGGGCAATGCCCGTGTCATTGTGAATAAAAAAGGTACAGCGTAAAGCTAACACAAACAAGCACCGGACTATATTGGTCCGGTGCTTGTTTATTCTCAATTCTGTACCTTCTACACCTCAAGACTCTGCCCTTCTTCGACGATGTGAAACATTAAATGGGCGAGATGATGAATGGGGCCGTATTCCTGGTCCTCTTCTTCCATTTCTTCGCTAAATCCAAGATCACTTAAGTAAAGCGCCATAAATTCATAAAAATCCTTCAACTGGAACGAGTAACAAGCCACTGGCTCTTCATTGTCCTCTTCATATTGGAGCACCATGTATGAGACCAGCCCATCAGCATCCTCTCCATCAAAAAAAACAAAAAAGCCAATGTTGGTATCAAGTTCAAATAAATGCCGCGTACCGCCTTCGGTTGCTTTATCGAAATCCTCTTTGCTTAATTTTTGAATTTGCATTGCATCTACATTGTCTTCTTGGTGAAAACCAACAACAAATGATTTCATCGTATCCTCAATCCTCTTCCATAATTTTTCAACACATGTGATTAGGATACCCTTATTAGCGTTGGTTTCATTCCTATTATGGGACAAATAAATTGGCGTTTTCTTTGATAATTTCAGTTCCGCCTACAGCTTCCAATATTGCTCCTAATCCCTGAATCCAATCACCGGTTACGGCTAATTTTTGTGCACTTAAGCTAATCTCGCCGCTGTCCATGCCAATTTCTCCTGTAACGCCAATCGCTTCTAAAAATGTGCCGATTGTTTGCAGGGATGCTCCTGTTAGAATTTGGTTTTCAATCATAGGTTCCTCTTCATCACTAATAAGATTTAGCCTGTACAAGCCCACCAATTCAATTAATTGTCCCACTGCTTGAATCCAGACACCGATGGCAATTTGTTTTTCAAACTTAATGATTAACTCTTCCCTCTCGGATAAAACCTGTTCATTTTCTTTTTTCTTAATATCCATTGCGATATCCTTTCAAAGAAATCCTTTTTATTATTTTTATTCAACTAGACATTTCAGGGCATCGCTTTTTTCCGCAAAATAAAAACCCCCTGATGAACAGGAGGTTATTATTATTGTATTATACTGGAGGCAAAATAGGGTGATCTGTAATAGAATCTGCAACATTAACAGGTTGCGCGCTGCTCACCGGTGATGATAAAACTAGTAATGCGACAGAAAATAATAGAATAAAAGCCTTTTTCATGTTATATCCTCCTCATGTAATTTTATTTAAATAGTTAACTGCTTCCAGGTAGGTTCCTTGTTGACTATAAAAATCTGAAAGCATTTTGTAAAAGCGGGTAAGATCATTATGATGTTCGTTTGTCGCTTCAAGATAGGGAATCACTTTTGATTCTAAGTATTTAAATGCCTTTTCTGGAGAAACGATGTGGAAAATATAAAAATCTGCCAGCAAGCGATATTTCTTAACACCTAGCTCCTTCGCTAATGAACTGACCACCTGAAAGCACTCTTTCGCTTTAGCCGTTTCTTGAAGTGCATATTGGTTCTCACCAATTGAATACAGGGTTACCAGATAATGCGAATTGTTGATTGGCTGAAGGGCTAAGCTTTTTTCGTAATAACTTATCGCTTCCTTAGGATTTTTCTTTTTGTTTTGCAGGTAGCCCATATTGTGATAAATTTGTGGAAGCAGCTTTTCCTGCTTTAATAATTCGGCATTGCGGATTAAGTGTTTGAAGCAGTCTTCAGCTTCCTCATAAATATTCGATTGAGTATAATTAATTCCCAGCATCATAAGCGTATGAAGGATTCGGAAGAAATTATGTTCGTTCATAAACAGCTGCAATGCCATTTTGCCAAAATGAATGGCATGTCCTGATTGCTCTAAAGAGCTTTTTACTATTGCACGATGATAAAAAAATTCAGCGTTAGGCCTATCATTACTTGGATCAATATACAATGCCTCGAGTAATTCATCTGCAGCTTTATACTGTCCCTTCATAATTAAACATACCGCATTAAAGTAGCGAAATAAATACTCTTCATGTTGGGAAAAATTTTTCTTTTGTTTAAATAATAAATCCTTTTGGCTTTCGGCCTCGGCCAAAAATCCTTTAAATAATAGATATCGATACTTGTATAATTCATAGGTATGAATAAACTTTGAAAATGGGATGATATGCTCCATTTCCTGGAGCTTTTGATAGATTTCATCGATTTTGTCTTTTAAAAAATAATTGATTTTTTCCCCAAGCTGCCCCAATAAAGTTTGGATTAAGCCCTCTTTCTCGTCCATTTCCTCCAGTCCGATTTCCAGCCGTTCAAGTAAAAGGGAAATCGTTTCCTCATTTGCTTCCTTCGAGTTGTTTTCAATCTTACTTAAATGGGGAACAGAGCAGATTCCTTTAGCAAGCTCTGCTTGCGTCATTCCTTTTTGTGTACGATAGAATTTAATCAGGGCTCCAAATTCCATATGACCACCTAGCTTGCCTTCCTTTTTTACACTATTTTACATGAAATGTCACCCTTCATACAGTTATTTTTCTGATTTTTTAAAAAATAAATAATATTATGACAGGGCCATCCAATCATCAGAGCCGGATGGCCTATACACATTTAATTTACTCGAGGGAATCCGAAGCCAGATGCATAGTCATCACCTATTGCTGCTCCAGTGCCGCCTTTAATATCATAAACCTTTGCACGTCTTTGCAGTTCGTCCCGAAGTTGGGTATGGGTGAAAGATGGATTTTCGGCCCAAATCTTTGCGGCAAGACCTGATACGTGCGGAGTAGCCATCGATGTTCCGCTAATCGTATTGTAGCCGCCGTCTTTCCAAGTGGATTCAATCGCTCTTCCAGGGGCTGAAAGCTCTACATCACGCTCTTGAATAACATAGTCGCCATCAGTAGCTGGATTGCCTCGAGATGAAAAATCTGCAACACGATAGGTCCCATTTTGCTGGACATTCTCTAAGGCGGCTACTGCAACAGCATTCACTAATGCACCTGGATAACCTATGGTATTGGTTCCAGGACCATCATTCCCAGCAGCAGCGACGACTAGTACACCCTTGTTATATGCATAGTTAACCGCATTTTCAATAAGCGAATCCTTTGTACTAGACCCAAGTGACATCGAAATAATAACTTTTAAACCTGATGCATTATCAGCAACTGTTTCAATTGCCTTTGCAATATCATCTGAGTACCCTGAGCCACGGTCGTTTAATACTTTATAGGACCACAGTTTTGCCCCTGGTGCCACACCATAGATTCCTTTCCCGTCACTGCCTCCATTTGCAAGAACGGTACCGGAAACATGTGTCCCATGTCCATTTCCGTCAGAGCAGCTTCCATCAACAAGTGGGGTTTTCATTTGGGAGAAATCCTTACACTGAAGAACTTGATTAACTAAATCCTTATGGTCCTTTTTAACACCTGTATCAAGTACGGCAACTATAATACCGTTGCCACCGGAAGTTGCCTTTACTCCTGAATCATTATAGATGGCTTCAATCCCCCAAGGTGTTTGATCACTAGGAGCCGCTGCCGTTGTTCCTCCTGGCTTTGCTGCTGCATCCTGATTTAAACCAAGCTGAAGCTCTGGAAGTCTTTCAATCTTTAGATTTTTATTTTTCAATAGTGCTTGGTATTGCTGACCGTTTACCGTTGTTGTAAATCCTTGCCCTTCAAACTCCCAGCGGGCCCCATAGCTTGCCTTAGCTTTTGCTTTTTCTGCAGACGGGCCTTGAATCAAGACGCGATAAGATTCCTGATTGGCAGATTGCTGTCCGAATGCGGCTGTTGCAAACATCGATATCCCCATTACCGCACTCATTAACGCAGCCCCTAGAATTTTCCCTTTTTTCATTCAAAAACTCCCTTCTCCCTTTGCACTACAGCCGTTTTGCTGATGTTCTAGCCTATTGTTAAATTTCTTATATAATAACAATCCACCAGTTATTAATGTTGGGAAAATTTTTAATTTTCTATAAAAATAACAGAACGTAAATAGATTATTTTTTCTGGTAATAAAAAATAAGAAAATTTTATCATTGAAAATAAAAAAACCAGCCAATTGAATGGCTGGTAATCTAGAAATATTTCTTTTTCCAAAAAATAAACGCTGTTAAACTAGTTAAAAAGGCAGAGATCACTAGCGGGATTGCATAGGAATGTGTAGCATGCTGGAATGGAATATCCACGTTCATTCCGTAAAAGCTGGCCACCATCGTTGGGAAAGACAAGATGATTGTAATTGAAGTTAAAAACTTCATCACAATGTTCAGGTTATTTGAAATGATCGATGCAAAAGCATTCATCATCCCGCTCAA
The DNA here is from genome assembly GCF_050468025.1 of Neobacillus sp. NRS-1170. Taxonomy (NCBI): domain Bacteria; kingdom Bacillati; phylum Bacillota; class Bacilli; order Caryophanales; family Bacillaceae; genus Neobacillus; species Neobacillus sp. NRS-1170. Next base: position 100,470 of record NZ_JBITPF010000029.1, read on the forward strand.
GATCGAACGGTACGTTTCAGCCATTTCTATTGCCTGCGTTTTTTCAATTATCACGTCTTCTAATAAATCCTTGTCTTCTTCATACATTTTAAAATAGTTAAAACGCAGGATTTTATCAAGGACGACTTTATTTGATTTTAAGGATGTCGTAAAGTAAACCAAACTTTTCTCTAAAGCTAAAAAGGCATATAGTTCTTTATTTTTCAACGATTGGTGTACTTCGCGTTCTATTTCATTTGTTTTCTTATTGATTTGCTTTAGATACCGAAGATAATAGGATGAGATTACAAATAGAATCTGCAAAGCGAAGCGCGTCTTTTTAAACGTAAAAAATTCTTTGACGCGATTTTTTCGGAATTCCTCTATAATTGGAGAATCCTTTAAGGATACGGTAATAATATTATCCTCCGTTAAAATAATCCCAATTGGAATCGTTTCATAAACAGCAAGACCTGTTTCATCATGGATAATATAGGGAAAGTCAACGATGATATAAACTCGGCCATCATCACGTTCAATCCTCGGACGCTCTTCATCATCCAGCGCGTCTTTTATAATATCGATATCTACTTGGGCATCATTTGAGACCTTTGCTATTTCCTCGGGGGTTGGAGCATAGATATTAATCCAGCAGCCTTTGGAAATAGCATCCACTTTTTCCAGCACCCTCGCATCGGTGCTTTTAAACATTTCAAGCATGCCAAAACCTCCTCACTCACTTTGTTTGAGGAAGCCAACATCCAATTCTAGAGTTGATATTCTTGATAATCAATTCAATCAATTCAAAAATAACATTGACTTCCCCTCGCCTACTTGGGTCCGGGTCAACGGAATAACTCAAAAATATCAACTCCTTCGATCTTTTTATATCCTATCCTATCATAAACCCAAATGGTCCAAAGTACAAAGGTGTTTTTTTTGGGAATTAATTGTCTTCCGGAAAATAAGGATTTAAATGAATTAAAACTTCATCGATGTTATCATAATTTTTCATGAGCTTTTGTTTAATCGATTTGGCCAGATCATGACCCTCTTTGATTGTCTTATAATGATCAATGGAAATCCGCAAATCCACCAATATATAATGGCCATGCTCTCTTGCCCGGATTCGGTCAATCCGCTTTACATCAGGAAAATCATTAATTATTTTAGTATATTCTTGAATTGTCTCCGTGCTAATGTTCCGCTCCAGAAGAATATCAAACGCCTCTGTCAGCATTTCCTTTGAAATTTTAAAAATTAAATAGGCGACAAAAATACTAGCAGCTTTATCTCCATAAAGAAGAAGTTGAAGATCGAATCGTTCTCCTAAAATAGAAATGAGAACACCAATAGCCGCAGCAATGGATGCAACAATATCGGCTTTATGGTCAAAAGCAATGGCTTCAATGGCCTTGCTATTATGCTGCTTGGCTACTTTTAATGAACTGCGGTATAAAATGATTTTCATAATATATGAAAATAGTGCGACCCACATGGCCAACAGGCTAGGTGATTCCACTTCGTGAAAAAAGCCGCTTATTCCTTCATAAACAACATAAATAGAGACAAGAAAGAGTAAAATTCCAACAATGCCAGAGACAATGACTTCTGCCTTTCCGTGTCCATAGGGGTGTTCATTATCCGCGGGTTTATTGGCAATTTTAATGACCAATAGAACAATGATAGACGCGAAAACATCGGCGGCAGAGTGAATCCCATCTGCAAATACCGCATCACTGTTTCCATACCAGCCTATGATGATCTTTCCTAATGTAAGAATAATATTACTGATCACACTGATCCAAGCGACTTTTTTTGCCAGCGTTTCTCTTATTACCATATTAAACCACCTTTAAAATGCCTCTAGAAATCATAGCAAAAACAACCTTATTGGGTCTAGAGAAAAATTCTTGCCCCTTTCAATCTAATTTGGATTTAGGCAATTTTTCAGTCTTATTTACTCTTTATATTCTTCTTTTTCTTCTTTCATCATTTCAACTTCCTCGATAACAGAAATCCTGTTTATCTGGTCGTGGAGATAATGAAAAGCCTGGTCTAAATCTTCTCGGGTTGGAAAATTCTTTTTATTCTTCATAGTAAGCACTTCCTTAGCTGAAATATTTTTTAGGAGTAATCCGCTTTAAAAAAGAAAAAAATACCGTTGTATCATAATGAAAAGGAGGAAAACATGATGGACAAACAGAAACAAAAAGCGAATCCGAACAAAGAAGTTGCCGGGAGCTTCTATCATCCAAGCTATTATCAAGAAAAAGATCAGATTTCATCAGGGCTTGCCACCACACATGAACAAGTAAGTGATGTGTATGCGGAAGGCGATGTCACGACCGGAAACGAAAATGCAACTGAACAAAGTTAATCAATAATTAGAGAAAACAGCTCTCATGGCGAAAGCTGTTTTCTCTTTTTTTAATTATTTATCATCATGATCCACATAAGGGTCATGTTCAAATGCTGGCAAATCTCCGAAGCTTGTCATAATTCCTTCCTCATCGAGCGCTTCCTCATACTGTTCGTGCTGAGGGTTTGGATAAACTGTGATATTATTGCCGTACATATCATTCCCGACAAAGTTTTCAAAGTCCTCCACATACCCAATGTTTTCGTCTGCCTCCGCATAAATATCCTGATAATCATCCTGTGGAAAGGCTATATCAGAGGGAGTATCAGAGGTTCCCCACTGGGCCACTGTTTGCCAGGAATCTTCGGCATCGAAGGCGACGTTCTCATTCTTTTCATCCATATCAAATTTCCCCCAAGGCGGCATAAGTACCCCTTCTTCAACTGGGCGGTTGTGAGAAACTATTTGGTCAGGACTGTGTTCAATACAATAAGTGGTATTAGGCAAGGCCTGCAAGCGTTCTAGCGGAATGTCTTTTCCGCAAACCTCACATTTCCCATATGTTCCATTTTCCATCGCCTCTAAAGCATGATTAATATTTTGAAGCTGCAATCCATAATGCTCATTTAAGGCAATATCCTTTTCACGTTCATATAATTCTGTTCCTTCGTCTGCGGGGTGATTATCATAGCTCGACAACTCCCCTACTGCTTCATGTGCATGGCCTCTTTCTAAACCAAAGTGGTCATTTTGTTGTAAATGTTCCTCCACTTCATTCTTTTCCTGTAATAGTTGCAGACGTAACTCAGCTAATTGCTGTGTCGATAGCATAAGATAAACCCCTTTCATCAAAAAGCGCTATTGTCTATATCATATATTTTCATTTGTTAGGCGGCTGATTATGTAACAAAAATTTAATTCCATCAAAAACCTATCCATAATTACTTTAAGATTTTGAATAAGAATGAACATGGCGTGTATCTTAAAAAAGATAACTTGATAAGAATTGAGGAGATTAGATGGTTAATGAAAATTTTAATAAATTTCGAAAAGTCCAACGTGAGCATGAGGCACAGTATTTAGGAGGAGCTAATAACCAGAATCCAGGACTTAATGATGAAGAATATAATAATCAAAAGGATACCGATAAATCACCAGGTGCCACTGGACGAAGATTGTAAAAAGGAGAAGTTGTATGGGCAAATCAAAGTCTGGGGCTGAGGAGAAACACGACATGAAGTGGTGGCACCTCTCTTTGTTTGGAGTGGGCTGTACGATAGGAACAGGATTTTTTTTAGGATCGAGCTTAGCTATTAAAATGACAGGTCCATCTATTTTAATTGCATTCATCATTGCTGCCATTAGTACTTATTTCGTTTTTGATGCTCTTTCAAAAATGACATCAAAAGAGCCCCTTAAAGGCGGTTTTCGCTCTTATGCAAAAAAAGCTTACGGGAGATGGGCAGGCTTTAGCAGCGGATGGGTATACTGGTGCTCTGAAGTGTTAATTATGGGAAGCCAAATGACTGCTCTTTCCATTTTTTCACGTTTTTGGTTTCCAAAAGTTCCCTTGTGGCTGTTCGCAGCTGGCTATGCCACTCTTGGACTCGTCGTATTATTAATCGGAGTAAGTGTATTGAACAAGCTGGAAAACATTTTGGCAATATTAAAAATTTCTGCGATATTAATGTTTATCATCATTGCCTGTTTAGCCATTTTCGGTGTGATTGATGGCGACCGCCCAATACAATATCCGAGCAGCCGAAACGATTTCCTTCCACATGGAGTAAAAGGCTTATGGTCTTCCGTCATTTTTGCCTTTTACGCCTTTGGCGGGATTGAGATATTAGGATTAATGGCAACAAATTTGAGGGATCCCAAAGAAGCCCCTAAGGCTGGAAGGGTTATGCTGTTTACGCTTATGCTAATTTATATTCTATCTATTGGTCTGGCTGTCATAATGGTATCCTGGGAAAAATTTAATGCAAAGGAAAGTCCGTTTGTCGTTGCTTTAGATGCCTATCATCTTTCATTTGTCCCTCATATTTTCAATGGAGCCTTAATCATTGCAGGATTTTCTACGATGGTTGCTTCTCTTTATGGTGTAACAAGCGTTCTTGTTACCCTGGGTGAAGAAGGTGATGCACCGAAAAGCTTCTCTAGAAAAGGAAAATTAAAGGTACCGATTGCGACACTCATCATTACCATGGTCGGTATCACTGCTTCAGTAGTATCTGCTTTGTTAATGCCAAATCTGATTTATGAGTATATTACAACGGCGGCCGGCTTAATGCTTCTATATAATTGGATGTTTATTCTGGCCTCCTCAAGAAAAATTCTTGAATTAAGAATAATGGACAAAATGAAATATACCCTCGGGACAATCTTAATCTTAATCGCCGTAAGCGGGACGATTTTCCATGATACAAGCCGTCCAGGTTTTTTTATTAGTTTAGCCTTTCTTGGAATCATTGGAGCCATTACCTTTATGATGAACCTCAAATGGAATAAGCATAAGAAGAAAGTGCTTAAACCTTGGCCTACCGCATAAAAATAAAGCACAAAAACTGGCAATTATTCATGCCAGTTTTTGTGCTTTAAGGAAATAAAATTTTAAACGCCTGGATACCAAAATACACGCCAAATCCTACTAAAGAAAAACCCGACAGAAGTGAAATCATAATAAGTAAACGTGAGGTGGCAAAGGTTCGGAAGCTGCTAGAAACCCCTGCCATGGTGATATCCCATAACAAAAGCCCGATAAAAATAGCGCTGCTATAAAATATTAATCGAGTGGTTTCATAGGCAGAAGCTGCTTTCGCGAGCACGGAGCCATAAATACCCAGCCAAAAAAGAATTGTTAATGGGTTGGAAATCGACATAAAAAAACCGGAGAGAAACGATTTTATGAGCGGCTCCGTCCCCCTTGAATCCTGTAAGTGAATCTTTCCTGCCTTTAAAATCGTTTCAACCCCTGTGTAGATTAGTACAAAGGCGCCAAAAAGCCATAGGAAGGTTTGCATAAAGGACGTTTCAAGAAAATTGACCACACCTATGTAAACCACCAGCATATAGATCCCATCCGCCAACACTGCACCTACGCCAATCAGCCATGAGTGCATGAAGCCATTTCTAATTCCTCTGTCAATTTGGGCTGCGTTAATTGGTCCAATGGGAGCAGCTAGAGACAATCCTAAAAGTATATAGCTTAAAAATACATTCATTTATATCTCCCCCACCCTAAATAAAAGCCTGTCTATTCATTTTTATTCAACGCCAGTAGGTTGTACGACAAAAATAAAAAGAGCCTCCATCGTCAGGAAAACTCTTTATACAAAAAACTATTTATTGGATTCCGCTATTTTTCTATAATCAAGGTTATAAAACTCATCCTCACCGGTTTGGTTAAGCAGACGATGCCTTGGCAAAGGTAAATTAAAGGAATCAATATCAACGATATACTTGGGGCGCTGCTTTGCTTCTTTATATATTTTCCCAACATATTCTCCAATTAAACCAATCGCAATTAACTGCAGACCGCCAATTAACCAAATCGATGTAATTAGTGATGTCCATCCGGTTTCTGTATTCCCCAAAAATTTTAACGTTAAAAAGTAGCCGCCAAAGACAAGGCTCATAAAGAATGAGACAAAGCCAATCATTAAAACAAAACGAATTGGAGAGATTGAAAAGGAAGTAATCCCATCAAACGCAAAGGCCAACATTTTCTTTAACGGATACTTTGTTTCACCTGCCTGCCTCTCTAAGCGGTCATAAAAGACCACGTCAGTTCGAAAACCCAAGAGCGGGACAATCCCCCGTAAAAAAAGATTGACCTCTTTAAATCGCTCCAGCTCTTGCAAAGCCCTTTTGCTCATTAACCGGAAATCTGCATGGTTGTAGACGAGATCGACACCGAGTATTTTCATGATTTTATAAAATCCCTGTGCCGTGCTTCGTTTAAAAAACGTATCTGTATCACGGCCTTTGCGCACACCATAAACGATTTCACAGCCATCATGGAATTTCAGCATAAAATCCCGAATTACCTGAATATCATCTTGTAAATCAGCATCAATGGAAACGACACAATCAGAAAGTTCCTTAGCGGTAAATAAACCAGCCAATAATGCGTTTTGGTGTCCAACATTTCGCGCTAATTTTAAGCCCCGTACATGGTCATTTTTTAACCCTTCTTTATAAATCATTTCCCACGTATGGTCCTTACTTCCGTCATCCACAAATAAGATTTTGCTTTGTTTTGAAACAAGCTCATCGCTCATTAGCTCCTGCAGCAGCTGACCAAGCTTCATCATTGTCTCAGGCAATACCTCTTCTTCGTTATAGCAAGGCACCACAATCGTAAGAACTGGTTCCATCATCTGTTATATACCCCCGATGTCTACAATATCTTATATAAATAAATTTTCCAGGCAGATTTTTTCGATTCGAACACTTTGTCTAACAGTAACTGATTTTGCTCGGCATTATCGATTGGGATGGCAGAGAATATATAACGTCCGCCCATTTCTTTAAAAACATCTGTATTTAACTCTAGTTTTTTCAAATGTCGTTTTGAATCCTTTTTAATCATATATCTTTTTCCGAGCTGAGCCGTAAACAGATAGCAGCGCCCGCCCCATTGATCGAAATACGTTCGCACCGTTTTATTTTTCGCCAATTCTTTTTCAATTATTTTCCTAAATTGATGCTTATAGCTTAAAGGATAAAAATTATTATAGGTATCAAGTGTATAAAAGCCATTATATTGAGAGATTGCTGGATGGATTCCGATGCTGGCCACCCGATAATTTTCTTGAGGAAGAGCAATATGCTCTTTGATTTCCGTGAATAAATCCACTGCGTAAAATTCCTTCACAGTTGGTTTTTGTTGATAAATGATTTCATCATTAAATAATCCTAAAAAAACAATTTGCATAATAGCAAACCATTTCGCCGTATTTCTCCAGGAAAATCCCTGGAGTGAAATAATCTTTAAGGCCAGGGCAAAACTTGCATAAATCACGAGAGGCCTTAAAAAATGATAGCGGGCAAAATTAAATGTATCCATAAAATGGAATTTTTTTGTCAACGGAAGCCAGCCCTCATAAAACCAAAAGGCATACCAGGCAGACAACAAAATATTTAATACGAATAAAAATACAAAAATTCTTTCCTGTTTCCAAAGCTGTTTCATAAAAACAAAATAAAAGGCAATAAACGTAGCAGGTAAAATAAATAAAGTATGTATGGTCAGAACATGCGTGTGACCAAGCAAGTAGTTTTTAAAAAAGAGCCGAACAGCACTCCAAAATGGCAAGTGAGCATGGAAATATTCATCTCGGCTATTGGGCTCAGCAGTGAATAGAAACGAATAAACTAAGCGATATTCTACTAGCATAAAAATAAAGGTCATATAAACAATGGCAAATAAAAAACGCAGGTTCCAGCCTTTTCTTCTTACAACGTCTGTCAGCCAGAAGATGCCCATAGCGCTTAAGAAAAAGAAAAAGCCTAAGACAATACTCGCATATAAGGGTAATAAAGTTATTACTAAATAATCCTTCCACGTATCCTCTCGATTCCGAAAATTAAGGAACGACCAAAGTGCGAGCGGCATCCCTAATGTACTCAGCATCCCCGAAGGCCAAAAAGGCGTTAAAGCAAAAGCCAAAGCCGTTACTATTTGAATGGGAAGCCATCTTTCCCCGGGAAGTAAATGCGCCTTTAACAGTACGTACATACCAAAAAAGGCCACAAGCCTTGTTAAAGCTTGACTCAAACCATAGGCTGCCATGGTTGGAAGAAGAGTATATAACCAAACAATCACGCTATATTCTGTTCCGAAGGCATTTCTAGACAACAGTCCATTAATGATTTGCGGGATAGGAGACTGTACACCACCAAACATCTCGCCGCTTCTTGCTAAAACTTTATACCATGCCAAATTAGAGTCCAAATTATCATGGACACGAATATGGGCATTTTCTTGAAGAATAAAAAGCGGGGAAAGATAGACCGCTAGAACAATCAAGGCGAAGAGGATATATCTTCGCTCTTTTTTTCTTTCAATCAGCACCTTATACACCTCATAAATCTTGAAATAATTGGTCACTTTCGTTTAAATTTTACAAATTTGATAAAATTTATTCCTATAAAAAACCCTTCCAAACGGATTGGAAGGGTTTTAGTGTTTTTTAGAAATTACTAGATATGATTATTAGATCCTCCAATTTCGTCCATAATATTACTTAGTAGAAAAGAGGTGTTGGTTGTGCCAAATAGGGTTTATATAAGCTTTTTAAGAATGCCGCTTCTAGTAAGGATATTACTGATTGCCCTGCTTGTTTTTCTTACCTTCGGAATAACCATTCATCTATTAGAACCAGAAACCTTTCCAACTATTTTTGATGGAATTTGGTGGGCTATTATCACTGCTTCCACAGTGGGGTATGGAGATTATGTACCTCAGTCGTTAATGGGCAGATTAACAGCGTTATTTTTAATCTTACTGGGAGTAGGTTTTGTTTCTTCCTATTTTGGAACACTCGCAGCAGCCGCAGTCACAAAGCAAGATGCCTTTTCAGAGGGGAGAATTCCTTTTAAAGGTGAAAGCCACATCATTATCATTGGCTGGAACGAACGCTCGAAAGAATTAATCAGCAAGCTGACAAATATTAACTTTCCACAAATGATTGTCTTAATCGATGAAACACTGGAATCAAATCCGGTGAAATCAAAATTTGTTCATTTTATTCAAGGAAAAGGTCATGTAGATGAAACAATCCTTAAAAGTGATATCGAAAAGGCAGAAAAGGTTTTAATCACTGCCGACCGGGGAAATGATGAGCTGCAAGCTGATATGAATAGTATATTAACCTTATTAACGATTAAAGGGCTATGCTCAAAGGTTAAATGCATCGTTGAAATATTAACCGCTGAACAAGTGATTAATGCGATGAGAGCAGGTGCTGACGAGGTCATTCAATCTAATAAGCTGACTAGCGTTTTTATGGTGAACAGCCTCCATTCCAATGGTGATGGCCTCTTATCTAGCGTGATCCATCAGCTCCAGGAAAGTCGATTATCTTCTTCTAAAGTAATGGAAACAGATATTGGAAAAACTTTCATGGAGCTTTGTCAGGAGCTGCTCGGAAAAGGTTTTCTTTTAATCGGAATCAAAAGAGGGGAGGATACCATGCTTAACCCCTCCCATTCTTTCAAGATTGAAGAAAATGACCAGCTATTGACTTTTAAATAATGCTAATCGTTTAACAACAATGACTCTAGTTCTTGAACAAGCGATTTTCCGTTTTCGATATATTGTTCTGGAAAACTGGCATCCTTATCAACAGGATCTTGAAATTGATTGAAAGTACCTCCTCCTGAAGACCCTAGTTGATCCAATCCTGATTCATAAACATGTGATAACAGAAATGGTCTTTCTAATTGGACTGTACAATTTCTGGCATCTAGCTGGCCGTCTACAGCTTTAAATGGCAAGCGCAAGAACTCATAACTATCATCATCATTGATTTTATAGTCGAATGCTCCGTGATCATAATCCCAATTCCCGCCAATCGAATACCCGATTGGTTTTAATTTTTGTTCAAGCTTGTATAAATCAAATTGTTTCCCTTCTACTTTTGATGGTAATTCAATCATTATTTATTTACCCCCTTTAGACATTACCGTTAGTTTCTCCAATTTCAATAAAAAAAGTGCTGATTGCGTAAAATCCAATCAGCACTTTTTTATCTTTATTTCAAACGTTTTTCAAGTTCAGCTTTTTTCTCTTCAAATCCTGGTTTACCTAATAATGCAAACATATTGACTTTATATGCTTCAACGCCAGGCTGGTCAAATGGATTGACGCCAAGCAGGTATCCACTCATGGCACAAGCCTTTTCAAAGAAATAAACCAGATAGCCGAATGTATACTCATCTAAAGATGGAATCGTTACGATCAGGTTCGGTACACCGCCATCTGTATGAGCAAGCATCGTGCCTTCAAACGCTTTGTTGTTGACGAAATCAATCGTTTTGCCGGCTAAGTAATTAAGGCCATCCAGGTCATTGGCCATTTCTTCAATGGTAAGCTCATGACGCGGCTTTTCAACCTTAATAATCGTTTCAAATAAATCACGGCGGCCTTCTTGGACATATTGACCAAGTGAGTGAAGATCTGTTGAGAAGTTTGCCGAGGAAGGGAATATTCCTTTTTGGTCTTTTCCTTCACTCTCGCCAAAAAGCTGTTTCCACCACTCTGAGAAATACTGAAGCCCTGGCTCATAGTTAATCAGCATTTCAATCGTTTTTCCCTTATTATAAAGAGCATTTCGAACGGCTGCATATTGATAGGCAGCATTGTCTTCAAGTTCGGAATGACCAAAATCCTCCTGTGCTTTGGCAGCTCCTTCCATCATTTTTTCTATATTTGCGCCGCTCACGGCGATTGGAAGTAAACCAACTGCAGTTAAAACGGAGTAACGGCCGCCTACATCATCTGGAATAACAAAGGTTTCGTAGCCTTCATCGTTTGATAATGTTTTTAAAGCACCTCTGGCTTTATCAGTAGTTGCATAAATTCTTTTACGCGCTTCCTCTTGTCCGTATTTTTCTTCAAGAAGCTTACGGAAAATACGGAAAGCAATCGCTGGTTCTGTTGTAGTCCCAGACTTAGAAATAACGTTAATGGAGAAGTCCTTGCCATCAAGGAGATCCATTACATCCCTCATATATGTAGAACTAATATTGTTACCGACAAAAATAATTTGAGGGGTGGTCCGCTTTTCTTTTGGAAGCGAATTATAAAAACTGTGCTGGAGCATTTCAATCGCTGCTCTTGCACCAAGGTAAGAACCACCTATTCCAATGACAAGAAGTACGTCAGAATCAGCTTTAATTTTTTCGGCTGATTTTAGGATCCGGGAAAATTCTTCTTTATCATAGTTAGTTGGAAGCTCAATCCAACCTAAAAAGTCGCTGCCCGCACCTGTTTGCTCATGCAGTGAATGATGGGCAACTTTAACGGCATCGCGCAGATATGTAAGTTCATGCTCTCCAAAAAAGGTTAATGCTTTTGAGTAATCAAAACGAACGTGTGTCATGAATGATCCTCCATAATTTTATTTTCAATAATCACTTTAACGAATGACTGACGGATTATCAAGCAAGTTCCTCTCATGTAAGCGTACCCATTTTCGATAAATTTTTTACGTTTTCGTAGATTTTGTCGAAATATAATCTCATCTACCTAAAATAAGAAAACTCGGACACCGAGTGCCCGAGTCCATGCATTTATAATGATGCGCGATATATTGCTAGTGTATCTTCACGATTCAGCTTTTTAAAGTTTCCATACTCACCATACACCATAGCTTTGTCTGCCATAATTTCTAGCTTGCTGTCATCAATATCATAATCGGCTAATCTAGCTGGGGCACCAATGCTGCTCCAGAATTCACGCAGTTTTCTAATTCCTTCAAGTCCTGTTTCCTCGGCACTTTTTCCTTCCGGATTAACGCCAAACACTCTTACCGCCAGCTTTTTAAAGCGTTCCGGTTTTACTGAAAGATTATGCTCCATCCAGTGCGGGAACAATATCGCAAGCCCGCCGCCATGAGGGATATCATAAACAGCTGAAACCGCATGCTCAAGATTATGTGTCGCCCAATCGCCGCGGTATCCCATGTTTAAAATACCGTTTAAAGCCATTGTGCCGCAGTATAGAATCGTTGCTCGGTGTTCATAATTTTCTAAATCATCGAGCAATTTTGGCGCCGTTTCCATTACAGTTGTCAGCAAGCCCTCACACATACGGTCCTGAAAATCCGTATTCTCCTCAAGATGAAAATAATGCTCCAAAACGTGTGTCATCATATCAACCATTCCATAAATGGTTTGATCGCGTGGAACAGTGTAAGTGTTAACAGGATCTAAAATCGAAAATTTCGGGAACGTCACAGGACTTCCCCAGCCATATTTTTCATTTGTTTCCCAATTGGTAATAACCGAACCGGCATTCATTTCTGAGCCGGTAGCAGCAAGGGTTAAAACAGTACCAAACGGAAGGGCATCCTTAGCAACTGCTTTTCGCGTTACTAAATCCCAGGCATCTCCCTCATATCTTGCACCTGCAGCAATCAATTTGGTGCAGTCGATAACGCTTCCGCCTCCAACCGCCAATAGGAATTCAATTCCTTCTTTTTTACAGATTTCAATTCCTTTTTGGGCAGTTGTAAGGCGTGGATTTGGTTCTACACCTGATAGCTCATACACTTCAGCCCCGATTTCATCTAAAAGGGACGTCACCTTATCATATAAGCCGTTTCGCTTGATACTTCCGCCGCCGTACACGAGCAGCACCTTTTTTCCAAAGCGTGTAACCTGTGTTTTTAATTGTTCAAGCTGGTCTTTTCCAAAAATTAAAACGGTGGGATTCCAAAATGTAAAATTATCCAAAATTAACACCATCCTTTTCACTAAACATTATTATGGATTTAAGATTTTTTTGCAAAAAAATTACCTTGCACTCATAAAGAATGCAAGGAGAAATTATATCCACCCTCTAACTATTGTGGCTTCGGCCATTTTTCTTATGCCAACTATATAGGCAGCTAAACGCATATTTATTTGACGGTTTTGCGCGAGGTTGTAAATTTCATTAAATGACTTGACGATTCTATCCCGTAATTTTACGGTGATTTCCTCTTCACACCAATAATAGCCCTGTTTATTTTGCACCCACTCGAAATAGGAAACCGTTACACCACCAGCCCCTGCCAGAACATCAGGGACGATTAACACTCCACGCTCTGTAAGAATCCTGGTTGCCTCTAGCGATGTAGGGCCATTCGCCGCTTCTACAATCAGCTTAGCTTTTATGCTTCCAGCATTTTCTGCCGTAATTTGATTCGAAATCGCCGCTGGAACTAAAATGTCACAATCTTGTTCCAATAGTTCCTGATTAGAAATAGCCCCTTCGAAAAGGGTGGTAACAGTCCCAAAGCTATCCCGCCTGCTAAGTAAGTACTCAATATTTAATCCATCTGGATCATAAAGAGCGCCATATACATCAGAAATCCCTACGATATACGCCCCCGCCTCATGCATAAACTTAGCGATGTAGCTGCCGGCATTACCGAACCCTTGGACAATCACACGCGCTCCCTTTAATCTGATTCCACTCCTCTTGGCCGCTTCTTCAATACAAATGATGACACCCTTTGCTCCTGCTTTTTCGCGGCCTTCAGACCCTCCAAGAACAAGGGGTTTCCCTGTGATAAAACCGGGTGAATCGAATTGTCGGAGACGGCTGTATTCATCCATCATCCACGACATAATTTGCGAATTGGTATACATATCTGGTGCAGGGATATCTTTGGTTGGTCCGACAATTTGGCTTATTGCCCTTACATATCCGCGGCTTAGTCGTTCCAGTTCACCAAAGGACATCGTTCTTGGATTACAAATAACGCCGCCCTTTCCTCCTCCGAAAGGCAAATCAGCTATTCCGCATTTCAAACTCATCCACATTGATAAGGCTTTTATGTCATCCTCTTTCAACTGATGATGAAAACGGACACCGCCCATGGTCGGGCCAAGTGCGTCATTATGCTGGGATCTAAAACCAGTAAATACTTTCGTCGAGCCGTCATCCATTCGAACAGGGATCCTGACTTCGAGTGTTTTTATAGGTTCTTTTAGCAGATGATACATATCATGGTTAAAACCGAGTTCAGTTATTGCATCACGAATGATAGTTTGTGTTGATGTAAGAAGGTTTAACGTCTCTTTCTCTTTGCCTGCTCCATCAATTTTCCACATTTTGGCACCCCTAGCAATCCCAATTTAACCTAATACTTTCGTGATTCTTTCAATAGCCCAATCTAATTCGTTTTTCGTAATCACGAGCGGCGGCGCAAATCGAATGACTGTATCATGTGTTTCCTTGCACAACAGTCCCTGTTCTTTTAATTGTTCACAATATTTTCGGGCCGGTTCCGTTAACTCTACTCCAATAAACAAGCCGCGTCCGCGAACTTCCTTAATAATCGGATTGTTAATTTCCTTAAGTTTGCTTAAAAAATACTCACCAAACTCTAAGGATTTTTCAGCTAACCTTTCACCGACAAGCACATCAAGCGCGGCAATAGAGACAGCACATGCCATCGGATTTCCACCAAAGGTAGAACCATGGGATCCTGGATTAAAGACGCCTAAAATCTCCTTATTGGAAACAATACAAGAGATTGGAAACACACCGCCTCCTAGAGCTTTTCCGAGAATATACATGTCAGGTTCAATATCTTCCCACTCACAGGCAAACATTTTACCTGTCCGTGCTAAACCTGCTTGAATTTCATCCGCGATAAACAGGACATTGTTTTCTTTACACAGCTCAAAAGCAGCCTTCATAAAACCTTGCGGCGGAATAACGATGCCCGCCTCTCCCTGAATCGGTTCGATTAAAAAGGCAGCTGTATTTGGCGTAATGGCTTGCTTTAATGCTTCTAAATCACCATATGGCACAAGCTTAATTCCTGGAAGCATCGGTCCAAATCCTCGTTTGTACTCAGCATCAGACGATAATGAAACGGCCGTCATCGTCCGGCCATGGAAATTCCCAATACAGCCGATAATTTCCGCTTGGTCTTCCTCTACTCCCTTCACATCATAGCTCCAGCGGCGTGCCGCCTTCACAGCTGTTTCCACTGCCTCAGCTCCTGTGTTCATAGGCAGAACCATTTCTTTATTGGTTAATTCACTTACCTTTTCATACCATGGACCAAGCTGGTCGTTATGAAAGGCACGGGAAGTCAATGTCACCTTGTCCGCTTGCTCCTTTAATGCCTGAATAATTTTCGGGTGCCGGTGTCCTTGGTTTACTGCCGAGTAGGCACTAAGCATGTCCATGTATTTATTTCCTTCAGGGTCCTCCACCCAAACCCCTTCAGCACGAGAGATGACGATTGGCAGGGGGTGATAATTATTTGCGCCATATTTCTCTGTTTTTTCAATAAGTTCATTGGTATTTATGTTTGCAGCCATTCACATTTCCTCCATTTCATTAACATGATATGTACACATAACTTTATTGTAGCCGAGCAGGAAAAAAGAATGAAAGTTTTTTATAAAAAAAAGCCAAGGCCAACTGCTTTTCAACAGTTTGCCTTGACTTTATTTATGATTTATTTTTTAATTAAATCTTCACGCTGTGATTGGTCAATCCATTCTTGAAGTTTATCCTTAAGAGTATTAAAACCTTGTTGTCCTTCAGTTTCTGGAATGATCGCAGCCGCTTGACGTTTGCGAGGCTTCTTCACTTTGGCCATTTGCTCGACTGGAGCTTCTTCAGTTGCTCTGATTGAAAGACCGATTTTTCCTGCCTCTTCATCAACCGATAAAACTTTTACTTTAATTTCATCCCCAACTTTAAGATGGTCATTAATATCCTTCACATAACCGTGCGTGATTTCTGAAATATGCACAAGACCTTGTGTATTTTCATCTAATGCTACGAACGCGCCGTATGCTTGGATTCCTGTTACTTTACCTGTTACGATACTTCCTGTTTCAAATTTTCCTGACATGAAAACACTCCTAAGTAAATAATTATTTAGTCCCTTATATACGCATTATAAGATTATACCACAAAGGATTGTTTTTATCAAAGAAAGCAAAATAATAGAAACAGAGCGCCTTCTAAATATAAAATTGTCAGTAAATCTTAACATATGGAATTAGAAAAAAGATTTATTCAATGTTACACTATTATGGAGTAACTTATTATTTTAAGATGAGGTGAACAGTATGAATAAAATCGGCCAAACAATCAAAACCGCTCGTGAAATGCGTAACATGACACAGGAAGAATTAGCACAAAAAATCAGAGTGGGAACAAGTACGATTGAAAAATATGAATCCGGTGAACAAATTCCAAGTAGTCAGACCATTTTAAAATTATCTACTGTATTAGATATCGCAGCATCTGAGTTATTAGAATACCATAAAATTCATACAAACTCCTCGTCAGTGGAACAATAATAAATTTTTTATCAAGGTTGTATATAAAAGGGGAAATCTGGCAAACCTTATATCATAAGCTTTCTAGTATTCCCCCCTTTTTGAGTGGACACCCCGTTATCGGGATGTCCTCTTTTTTTTCCTTTTTTTACAACGAGCAAGAATCGTTAGTCTTAATATCTAATAGTTCCCCTGCTACTTTTAAACAGCTTTCCAATGGGATGAGCTTTTCAAAGGAAAATTCATAGATGCTTTGAATTCTCTTTGCAAGTGTTAATGGGTGGTCGAGCTCATGAACAGCCGCTATCACATCGGCGATTTCCGTTTCGTAGCTGCCATTATTCAAATGGAAGGGATCCCATTCATTTAATAGGTCAACAAACTTTAAATTTGTATGAATCTCTTTTCTCATTTTTTTCTCCTATTAATTTAACATTTGATGGATTTATTTTATCATAAGAAGCAGAGGGTAAGAAAATATTACAGGTGGTGTGCATATGTCGGTATTTAATGAGCGGATAGATCGCTTAAAGACGTCATCAGTGAAATGGGAATTAACAAAAGATATTTTTGGAGAGTCAGATTTATGGCCAATGTGGGTAGCGGATATGGATTTTAAGCCGCCACAGGCCGTCATTGATGCGATAAAGAATCGTGTCGAACACGGGGTTTTTGGCTATACTTTTGTCCCGCCTTCCACCTCAGAAGCTATTTACACATGGCTGTTAAATAGGCACCAATGGAAAATAAACACTTCATGGCTATTATATTGCAGCGGTGTGGTTCAAGCCATCAGTACGGCCATTCATTCTTTTACTAAGGAAGGTGATCGGGTGCTGCTTCAATCACCTGTGTATACTCCCTTCTTTGATATGATTGAAAAAAATAAACGTATCGTCGTAAACTCACCACTTCTATTGGACGGAGATCGTTATCAAATCGATTTTGCGGGTTTTGAAAAAGCTTTGCAAGAAGGCTGTAAATTATTTTTGCTTTGCAATCCGCACAATCCTGCTGGCAGAGTTTGGACAAAGGATGAGCTATTAAAAATTGGTGAGTTATGCTTACAATATAATTGCCTTATTGTTTCTGATGAGATTCATTCTGATATTATCTATAAGAAGTTTACACATACACCGATTGCTTCTTTAAACGATGAGCTTTTGGATAGAACCATCACTTTAATTGCTCCAAGCAAAACGTTTAATCTTGCTGGCTTACAGGCGTCAGCTGTGGTCATTAAAAATAAGGAATTACGGAGCCAATTTCAGGAGCAGCAAAAACGCCAAGGTGTTTTCTCCTTGAATACCTTCGGGATAATTGGAATGGAGGCCGCCTATCGTCACGGTGAGGAATGGCTCGAAGAACTGATTAATTATTTGCAGGTGAACAGAGATTATACAGTTCAGTTCCTAGCGGAACATTTCCCGGAAATCACCTGTATTGATTCTGAAGGAACCTACCTGCTTTGGCTTGATTGCCGGAAACTTGGATTAAGCGATAAAGATTTACGAAACTTGCTGATTCAAAAAGGAAAGCTGGCATTAGAACCGGGTCCTAAATACGGTCCCGGCGGGGAAGGATTCGTCCGCATAAATATTGCCTGTCCTAAGGATGATTTAATAGAAGGGCTGGAACGTCTAAAAAGAGCACTAAGTTAATATGAACTCTTCTTATCGACCGTCGAACTGATAAATTGGCTTCCTCGGTCGTTATGAACTCTTCTTATCGACCCTCGAACTGATAAATTGGCTTCCTCGGTCGTTATGAACGTTTCTTATCGACCCTCGAACCCAAAAATTGGCTCCATCGGTCGTTATGAACTCTTCTTATCGACCCTCGAACCAAAAAATTGGCTCCATCGGTCGTTATGAACTCTTCTTATCGACCCTCGAACTAAAAAATTGGCTCCATCGGTCATTATGAACTCTTCTTATCGACCCTCGAACCCAAAAATTGGCTCCATCGGTCGATAAGAAGGTATAAAAAGATTATTTCAACACATATTCAGCTAAAACACTTTGCAGTTCATATATATTTAAATTCTTATTAAATTGCTTTTGCAGCGGAAGGGCATTTCCGGAGATCCAAATCTTTAATTCAGCATCTAAATCAAAGCTTCCTGCTGTTTCAATGCTGAAATGGGTAATGTTTTTATAGGGAATGGAATGATACTCGACCTTTTTTCCAGTTAAACCTTGCTTGTCAACTAAAATTAACCGTTTATTAGTAAAAATGAACATGTCCCGAATGAGCCTATACGCTTTTTCAATTCTCTCACTAGGAGCCAAAACGCGTTCAAATTCCTTTTGGATTTCTTGTGCATTCACTTCTGAGGCATTGCCCATTAGACCATCTAAAAAACCCATCAAAATCACCCTCTCAATTCTCTCATTTAAGTATATATAAGTTTCCATATATAAAAAAGCCAGACGTGAATTCCACGTCTGGTTTGCCAATTATTTTTCTAGCCACTCGGTGTGGAAAGTTCCTTCACGGTCCACCCGCTGATATGTATGGGCTCCAAAATAATCGCGCTGAGCTTGAAGCAGGTTGGCAGGCAGAACCTCTGAGCGATAACTGTCATAATACGATAGTGCACTAGAGAGTCCAGGAACAGGTATCCCTGCTTTAATAGCAATGGAAACAACCTCTCTCGCTGCATCCTGATAATCACCTGTAATTGCTTGAAAGTAAGAATCCATGAGCAAGTTATCTAAATTCGGATTCCGATTGTATGCATCCATAATATTCTGCAGGAATGCTGCTCGAATGATACAGCCGCCTCTGAAGATCTTCGCAATTTCTCCCGGTCTTAAATCCCAATTATACTCATCTGAAGCTACTTTATATTGTGAAAAGCCTTGTGCATAAGAAATAATTTTACTAAAATACAAGGTTTTACGAATTAATTCAATAACGTCCTTTTTATTGCCAATAAATTTATTTTCACTAGGGCCTTTTAGCACCTTGCTGGCTTTTACACGCTCTTCCTTCATAGCTGAAAGGAAACGCGAGAACACAGATTCAGTTATTATGGATAGCGGAATACCCAAATCAAGGGCACTCTGACTCGTCCATTTTCCTGTTCCTTTTTGTCCTGCAGTATCGAGAATGACATCTACTAATGGTTTTCCAGTTTCCTGATCCATTACTGTAAAAATGTCAGCGGTAATTTCAATCAAAAAGCTGTCAAGCTCACCTTGATTCCACTCACTAAAGACCTCATGAAGCTCGTTGACAGACAAGCCAAGAAGAGTTTTCATAAGGTGGTAGGATTCACAAATTAACTGCATGTCACCATATTCAATTCCGTTATGCACCATTTTTACATAGTGCCCAGCACCATTTGGACCAATATATGTACAACAAGGGTCACCATCCACTTTAGCCGAAATAGCCGTTAAGAGCGGACCAACCTCATCGTAAGCTTCTTTTTGTCCGCTCGGCATGATCGATGGACCTGTCAATGCTCCCTCTTCACCGCCAGAAACACCGGCACCTATGAAAAGAAGCCCTTTTTCAGCAAGATCGGCATTTCGACGAATGGTATCTTTATAATAACTGTTGCCTCCATCAATTAGAATGTCACCTTTATCTAAATACGGAACCAACGAGTTAATCGCTTTATCAGTGATTTCACCGGCATTTACCATTAATAAAATTTTTCGCGGAAGCTCTAATGATTGAACAAATTCTTCAATATTGTTAGTACCAATTATATTTTTCTCTTTATTATGTTCTACAATTTCATTTACTTTCTCAGCGGAGAGATCGTATACGGAAACCGGGAACCCTTTGCTTTCAAAATTCAGGGCCAAACTTCTTCCCATTACACCTACACCGACAACCCCAACTTTTTGCTTTTCCAATCTGATCATCCCTTCAAGGTTATGAAAAAAAATTCATTTAAATTATAACATATAAGAAAATTTTTTTCGCATATCACTTAAAATAAAATTTATATTTATAGTGTTAAAAAAAATACACTTTTTTATTAGTAAAAGTGTAACAATAAACGAAAAAAAGACTGCTATTTCGATAATTCGAATAATAACTGCAGCAATTCCTCTGGGG
Organism: Neobacillus sp. NRS-1170; assembly: GCF_050468025.1. Classification (NCBI taxonomy): domain Bacteria; kingdom Bacillati; phylum Bacillota; class Bacilli; order Caryophanales; family Bacillaceae; genus Neobacillus; species Neobacillus sp. NRS-1170. Next base: position 120,916 of record NZ_JBITPF010000029.1, read on the forward strand.
TAATAAGCTTTTCACCGCCTCCTTGCGCAAATGAATCATTTCCCCCACCCTTACCATTTATGAAAGGCAGAGCTTTTCCAATAATCGTTTTCATATTTTCATTTCTATCCGTTCCCTTTGCACAGACGACTTGGAGCTTATCTTCATTGTTCGATACAAAGATAACCAAAGCACTTTCATTGTTTGTCGTGATAAAACGAGCTAACTTCTGAAGTTCTTGAATACTGCGATTTTGAAAAATTTCATTTATGATATTATCAGCATTATATTTATCAATCAATTCCTTTGCCTCGAATTGCAGTAATTGATCCTTGGTTTGTTCCAAAAGCTTTTCTAGCGATTTTCCATTCTCTAGCATCCGAATAACGGCTGCCTCCATATCTTTTTCAGGTGCATTAAGCAGGCTGGTTAACTGAAACAGGATTCTCTGTTTTTGCCCAAGCAGTTTTAGAACTCGATTTCCGCAGACAAATTGAAGGCGAATGTTTTTCCTTTGTCTCTCCCAATCTAAAACTTTTATTGCACTAACCTCTCCAGTTGCTTTGGGATGGGTTCCGCCGCATCCGTTATAGTCGAAGTCTGGAATAATCACGAGACGGATATTTTCTTTAACCTTTGTTTCTTTTCTTAATGGATATTGAGACAACTCTTCCTCGGTTACCCACTTAACTTCAATAGATCGATTCTCCAATATTATTTTGTTTGCAAGCTCTTCTGCTTTCTTCACTTCCTGCTCCGTTAAATTTTCTGTCTGCAAATCAATGGTGACCATTTCATTTCCTAAATGAAAGCCAACGGTCTTGTAATCAAACAATTGCTCAAATGCAGCTGATAATATATGCTGGCCAGCATGCTGCTGCATATGATCAAAGCGATGTTCCCAATCGATGACTCCAATTACTTCATTATCGATATTAAGCAATGGCCCCTCAATGTAATGTCGTATCTCCCCATGTACTTCTTCTACATTTATTACATTAGTCTCTCCAATCGTCCCAATGTCATGAGGCTGGCCGCCGCCAGTTGGGTAAAAAGCCGTTTGATTTAAAATAACATACCAATTCCCTTCCTCGTCCTTCTCTTGTTTAAGCACCTGTGCTGTAAATGAATGAAAGTAGGCATCTTGGTAATATAGTTTATTTTCCATTTTATTAGCTCCTATATTTTAATAACATCATTGTCTTGAAAAAAGGATGAGAAATCAAGAAAAAACCTGTCCCAGTATTTTAAAGGACAGGTTTCCAAAAATATTGATAGTTACTTTTTGTCTTTACGTTGACCAGATGTGGATGGTTGAGTCTGTGGCATTTGGCCTGGTTGAAGACCGCCCATACCTTGAGGAAAACCTGTTTGTTGTCCGCCCATCATTTGCGGTAATCCTCCTGGTTGCTGAAAACCGCCCATCATTTGCGGGGATCCTCCTGGCTGCTGAAAACCGCCCATCATTTGCGGGGACCCTCCTGGCTGCTGAAAACCGCCCATCGTATGTGGATATCCACCCATTTGTGGATAGCCGTGATGATACCCTCCCATATGAGGATACCCGTGATACGGATAACCGCCCATCATTTGTGGATAGCCACCCATTTGTGGATACCCTTGCTGGAATCCGCCCATCTGAGGATAACCCATTTGCTGAAAACCAGGCTGTCCCTGAGAACCGCCAAATTGTCTTTTCTCCATCAATACTCGCCTCCTAACAATCTCCCTGTTAGTGTATGTCCACACCTTGGAAAAGCTTAGATTTTCACCCAAAAAAGAAAAATTTCATATAAAAAGCCATCTCGCTCCATGAGATAGCTTTTACCCACTATTTTTTATCGTCCTGTGCTTTCTTTTGACCTTCTTTATTTTTATCCTTAGAAATCTCCCCGCAGGCAATTCGATTTCCTGAGTCTCCGGCAGGCTGAGTCATGCCGTCATCTTTTCCTTCATGAACAACAAGCGTGGTCCCCTCTTTTGTAAACAGAGATTTCTTATCATCCTTTAAGGTGACGTTGGGCGCCATAAGGTCTGCCTTTACGGCCCCATCATCCTCAACTATTAAATTGGGCAGGTCGCCGGCATGGGCGCCTTTTGGATGAAGCAGTCCATGTTCCTTTTTCTCCGGATTAAAATGGTTTCCGGCAGATTTAAAATCAGGTGCCTTGCAGGTTCCTTTTTCATGAAAATGAATGGCATGGATCCCAGGTGGAAGCCCCTTCAAATCCACGGACATTTTCACACCACTGGCCTGCTCCTGCAATTTGACTGTTCCCAAAGAATCTCCCGCCGCATTAAACAATTCCACATCGATTTTTGTGATATTCTTTTCCGTGCATCCAGTTAGAATGAGAAGTGGAATAATCATCCAAAATTTCTTCATATGTAATCCCCCTACAATAGACAATTTGCCGTTAGTATAGACAAACGAACATTGGACTATTCAGTGTTTAAGGGCAGAAAAAAGGAACAGCTACGGTTAACTGTTCCTCTGATTGAGCTCGTGTTTTCGGATTCGGTCCTCTAATTCCTTTGCTTTTTTGGCTTCCCGCTTGGAGTGAACAATGATTAACCTCATCGTCACCAACGCACCTATGAAAAAAATAAAAAACGTAATTGCTGCAGGAATATATTCCGATTTATCTTCAGGAAAGTATAAAAACAAGGACATTACTAATGACTGAAACATTTTTTTCTTCCTTTCTATAAAGGACTTGCTCTAATAAATCATTATAGCAAGAAAAAACGATCCCGACCAACAAAGCTTATTTTAATACTTTAATCTTTTTAATAATAACATCTTTTTCTGGCTTATCCTGTGCCTCAACTGGTGTGTCAGCAATCTTATCAACGATATCCATGCCTTCAACAACCTGACCAAAAACTGTGTGGCGGTGATCAAGCCACGGTGTTCCGCCACGATCATCATATGCATCAATCATTTCTTTCGGGTATCCAGCCTTCTCCATTTCCGATTTCATTTGCGGGTCAAGAGAAGTTTTTTGAACAATAAAAAACTGGCTGCCGTTCGTGTTAGAGCCTGAATTGGCCATTGACAAGGCGCCGCGGATGTTGAAAAGATTTTTGGAGAATTCATCTTCAAACGGTTTCCCCCAAATACTTTCGCCCCCTGTTCCATTCCCATTAGGATCGCCGCCTTGAATCATGAAGTCTTTGATAACCCTGTGGAAAATTAAACCGTTGTAATATCCTTCCTCACTATGCTTCACAAAATTTTCAACGGCTTTTGGCGCATACTCTGGAAATAATTTAATTTTTATTGTCCCCATCGATGTTTCCATTTCAACGAGCTTCTCGTTCTCAGAAACCTCTGTTGAAAGCTGAGGATAGACATCCTTTGACACTTGTTGATCCCCTTCCTTCTGTTCCGATTTTGGCTCAGAACTTTTCGGTTTTGCTTCTTCCTTCTTTGTTGTGCTTGTCCCACATGCTGCCAATACTAAAATAATAGCAAATAATGCAATCATGAATTTTAGCTTCTTCATTTATCATCCCTCCATTTTTTCACTTTAAACGGAAATAAAATTTTTTGCACTCTGTTTTAAATTTAGGCATAATGAAGGGGAAGAATCAAGATAAAGATTGGGTGTCAGGGGGTTTTTTTATGTCAGAATTGCAGGTTGGTACTTCAGTAACAGCTATCTATAAAACAGGAAAGTATATCGGAGAAATAACGGATATTCGGCCGCAGCATTATTTAGTAAGAGTTTTAGGGGTTCTTAAGCATCCAATGCAAGGGGATCTTCATAATCCAAAGGAAGCGGATGTACTAATTTTCCATGAGAGGCGCGCATTAGCCTTTAGAGAGCAGGCCAATATTCCAAAGCAGATGGTCAAACCCTATACAGACGAAATACCCGACTACAAAGAGTCATTAAAAATAGCGGTAGATAAAATGAAGAACGAATTGTTAGAAACATCTTCACAATGGGCAGAAATGAGCTTAAAAATGATAGACTCTCTAGAAAAGGATTATTTCAAAGCCTAAACCGTGTTAAAGGACCTTGTTGATTGGAGCGGAAGGTGCGAGACTCCTGCGGGAGTACGGGGCAGGGGAGACCCCGCATGCGCCATAGCGCCGAGGAGGCTCCACGGCACGCCCGCGGAAAGCGAGCACCTGGAGCGCAAATCAACATATAAGTTTAAACACTAAAGGCCAAATCAGGTTGAGTGATTTGGCCTTTTATGCGAATTCATTTAATAACTTTGAAAAATCAACCCGGTCACCGATGGTGGTTGGCTTTGGTTTTTCTAGATATCGTTTATCCTTTTCAACAAGTTTGAATATATTATAGGTAGTCAAGGCATCATCAAGGGCCCGGTGGTGCCTGCCTGTCCCTTCCTTGCCATATTCTTGAACAGCCTTCCACAGTCCTGTTTGATTTTGATCTCCGAAGAATCGTTTATACTCCATTGACAAATCTAATTCTGAAGCATGAAATGGAAAAGCAGTACCAGCCTCCAAACAATTATGCCGAAGTACCTTCATATCCATATTTCCCCAAGTAACAATAGTGGTTTCCAGATTACTTTTATTGAATTCCTCCAGCTTTCGGATAAAATCATAAAAGGATAGGCCCGTGTCAACCTGCTGCTGTGAAATATGTAAAAAAGATTTACAGCGTTCTGATAGTTTAGGGAACTTTAGAGGAGTAACAAAGGAAGAAAACTGTTCGGCGATCTGATCGTCAATAACGGATACAATTCCAACCTCGATAATTTCCGCGAAAAAATCCTTCATGCGTCCATTACGTTCAGGCATTGTAAATTCAAAATCAATAAATAGGTATTTCCGCTTTGCTCTCATATTCTTCACCCCCATTTCTTATGAATCAGTTATACTACCATTATATAAAGAAACATGTACAAAAAACTGTGCTTTTGTTCTATTTTATTTTCAATTATAACACGATTTTCCTTAAATTTTTTAAATATTTCAATAAAAAAGAGAGTGGGTAAAAATCCCATTCTCATTTTTTGATTTTTATGACCGCCATGGTACATCTTGAAACGCAAATAAGGCGTTCCTGATTGTCGGTAATTTTAATATCCCAGACCTGTGTGGTTCTTCCTTGGTGCAGGACTGTGCCCACCGCTGTGACTACGCCTTCTCGAATAGATCGAACATGATTCGCATTAATTTCAAGTCCGGCTACTGCTTCCTCTTCTTTATTAACTAACTCATAAGCGCCCAAACTCGCAACCGTTTCTGCCAAGGCCACAGATGCACCGCCATGCAGGATGCCAAAAGGCTGGCGCGTCCGCTCATCAACCGGCATGGTTGCGATGATTTTTCCTTCTTCAATATGCGTGATTTCGATTCCTAAAGCTTCAATTAATGTATCTTTAATCATCATAATCCTCCTCTTTTTCATTCTATGTAATGTACATCAGAAAGCCGTCATAATTAATCCTATTCTCTTTTTTTCATGAATTTCCTTCTTTTATTAAAGGAAAAACAGCCCTAGAGCTGTTTTTTCCTTGATTAATAATAAAATGGCGCTCCGAATCCAGGGCCGCCTATACCAGGATAGCCCAAGCCAAGCCCTGGAGCTCCAAAACCAAGTCCTGGAGCAAAACCAAATCCTGATCCTGGGTAGCCTAAGCCAGGGTAACCAAAACCGCCGTAAAATGGACGTGCAGCAAACGATGCACCTAGTCCGCCTCCAATTAAACCACCTAAAAAACTAAGCCCGCCTATCGCCAAGGGTAATCCAAAGCCGAAAAATCGTTGATCTTGTACCGGGTAGGGACTTCGATATGGGTACATTAATTACCATACCTCCTTTTTCGCTATACTTGCCTACACTATTTCATATGCGAGAAGGAAAGGTAATGAGTGGGCAATCATTTAGAAAACCCACGGAAGATTTCCGTGGGTTTAAAAGTTTATTTTTTAATTGGTTCAAATCGTTCTACAAATAAGGCAAGAGTACGTGTCATCACTCCGGTTGCACCTGCTGGACAAAGATCATTGCCTTTAGCAGTCGTAGCTGTTCCGGCAATATCTAAATGGACCCAAGGAGTGCCTTCAGCAAATTCGCCAATGAAGGCACCGGCAACAAGGGCATGTCCTTCACTGCCTGGGGAGTTATTTAAATCAGCTACTTTGCTTTTTCTGACTCGTTCCTTCTCACTTTCAAACAAAGGCAGTAACCACATTTGCTCACCGGCTTCCACCGATGCTTCTAACACTTGTTCATATAATGATTCATGATTGGTCATTGCACCGGTTGTATGCAGCCCAAGTGCTGTAATAACCCCGCCTGTTAACGTAGCCACATCGACTAAATATTCGGCTCCATGATGCTTTGCATATGTCACCGCGTCTGCTAACACCAAACGGCCTTCTGCATCCGTATTCAATACCTCAATCGTTTTCCCACACATTGAGGTAATTACATCATCAGGCTTAAAAGCATGTCCGCTAATCATATTATCAGTGGAAGGGATAACTGCTACAACATTTTGTTCTGGGCGGATTTCACCAATGATTTCCATTGCTCCAAGCACAGCAGCCGCGCCGCCCATGTCTGTTTTCATCCCAACAATGCCGGCTTTTGTTTTAATCGAGTAACCGCCTGTATCAAAGGTAATGCCTTTTCCGACAAGACCGATCACATCTTTCCATTCTTCTTTACCTTGGTATTTCAGGACAATCATCTTCGGAGGCTCTGTTGACCCTTGGTTAACAGCAAGGAATGCCCCCATTCCAAGTTTTTCAATTTCTGCTTTATCTAAAATTTCTATCTCAAAATCATACTTATCAGCCAGCTCTTCTGCATAATTCGCCATATCGGTGGCTGTAAGCAAATTTCCCGGAATATTGACAAGCGTCCGAGCCGAGTTTGTCCCATTTCCGAAAGCAAAGCCGACTGATAACGAGGCTTGAATATCTTCTCTATCAAAGCCCTCACAGTAAATAGTCAGGGTCTTCAGTTTTTTCTCAGGTTCATTCGCTTTTTGCTTATAATCCTTGAATTGATAAGTAGCCAGTGAAAAAGCTTCGCTTAAAGCATGGGCAGCGTCAAATCCATCCAGTTCATCCGTAAGGAAAGCATCCAGATAAACAGCAGCCTCTTCTAGTTTACTTGCCTTCACATCTTTAAATAACTTACCAAATGCTTCTCTTAGTTTATCGAAGGTTAATTCCTTTTCCTTCCCCAGACCGACAAACCAAATTCGTTTTGCACCTATTTTACTAAAGGTATGTATTTTGCTAATACTTTTTAATTTTGCCGAAATATCTCCTGATTTAACCAACTCAGTAAGCTGTCCATCGAATTTTTCATCCAAATTAGCTAAAGCTCCTGAGAATTTTTCTGGTTTTTCAAAAAGGCCAATGACCAGACCTTCATGTTCAGCAGTTAACTCCAATTTTGATGTAACTTGAAACATTCAATTCACCTCCGTGTTATTCATCATTTATTATACCTAACCCAAAATAAAAAAACAGGCTCGATGCCTGTTTTACCTTTTTTCTGAGCTAATGTACTGCTGGCGGAATACCTGCAGCGTTTTATCTTCGTTCCAAGCCTGTAATTGTTGTTCTGTCAGTTTTCCATTGCCTTTTTTGACAACATAAACCTCTAACTGCTTTTTGCCCCATTTTTTATAAACATCTTCAACGGTCTCATAATAAAGATCTAATTCATTTCCTTTTATCGCTCCACCCTTATCAGCCACGACCCCATATCCATATCCGGGGATAAACAGAATTGTACCAATCGGAAAAACGTTCAAATCTGCTGCTACTGTAGAAAATAAATCGCGTTTCACTTTAACCCCTGAATAGGTTATCCCATACTCAGGATGGCCTTGTCTTTTTCCAGTCGATTCAAAACCTGCAGTGTAGCCTGTAGCTGTAACAGTTTGCTTTGGATACTTTGACCAATCAAAGGCATCCTCTAATGTCGGAGAGGTTGTCCCTGATACATTTTCGCTTGTTGAAATAACGGACGCAAATTGTGAAATTAACGTATGAGCATTAACACCAGAAATAGATTGGAAAGTCGCGAATAATGCCATAATGAAAAGAGTTGTCATGGCTGCACGCTTGATCCAATTTTTAAATATATCCATTAAAATTTTCACTCCTCCAAAAATATTCATTCCCAAGCTGAAGGGAATTATTCAAAAAAGGAGTGAAAAAATTTAACAAGGGCTAAAGGCACATGCTCATTATATAACTCTGTTGTTGATTTGCGCTCCAATCAACAAATTAAAAAAAGCAAAAAAACCCTTTGCGATTAAGCAAAAGGTTTTAGAACATTTGGTATCCATTTTTTCGAAGCAGTTTGATGGTAAATCCAGCAGCGATGGCCCCTGCTAATCCACTTAATAAAATAAGAATATCAGCGGTGGCTAGCAAGCTGAATTTATGTCCCAATTCTAAAAAGGCAGACTTACTATTTGTAAAATATTCAATAAATCTTACTTTATCTACGATTAAAATGGCCACAATAGGATATATTATCGCCATAACCCATGACATTCTTAAAAGCATATTTAGGATAAATCCAATACCGAAAAACAAGACAAAAAATAGCAATATTGAAATAATTAAGACAACGATGCTCATTTGCATCCGAGATTCCCCCTTTACGCATCAACACTAAGTGTACCTAACGTCCAAAGTGGAGTCAATATTAACACAAAAAAAATAGCCCTTCGAAAGTTCGAAGAAGCAGTATCCAGCAATTCTTTTCAATTATAAAACTTAACTCCCCTTATTCCTCTTCCTTCTTGCCTGTGCCGCCACAGCAAGAACACGTTTCAGAACCACCAAGCACTAGTTGAAAATAGCCGTACCCTGAGCAATAATCACAATTTTTAGTATCCAAGCTTTTAACTGTCATCCTTTTCATCCCCCTCGTATTATTTACTTAATTTTCTGATAATATAACAAGGATTGGCGAAAAAGGAAAGAGCGAAATTCTTGCAAATTCTTAAAAGAAAACGGATACATATAAAGTTTTCTTTCATTTTCTAAGTGTTACTTAAATTTTCAAAAAATTACAAAAATAGTTTATAGGCTGTATATCCAAACTGATCTCCCGGGTTCAACCCATCAATACCAAGTTTAATGCAAAAATCCTTTTGCTTAATAAGCTGGTGAAGAATAATTGAAGCATCTTTTTCATTTAACAGCTCTTCCGGGGTCATAAATCTCGCTTCATAAAGCTCATTTTCCTGATGGATTACCTTTTCTCCGCTTGTTGACTCCATTAAAAAAACGATCATATTGTCACTTATTTCTTCTTTAATTACCCCGGTTCTTAGCCCGATAAGACCCTTTACGGAACAGACAATTCCTGTCTCTTCCTTAACTTCTCTTATAACCGCTTCATCTGCCGTTTCACCTATCTCAACAAAACCCGCTGGCAAGGACCACTGGCCTTTCAAGCCGCCGTATCTCTTCTTCACCACAAGCCATTGACCATTCTTTGAAATAACTAACCCTGAAACAGCTAACCATACCTTGCCGCGTTTTTCACGATTACTCATTGTAGCACCCCTAAATAATCATAACAAAAAAGGACAGGGTCGCTGTCCTTTTTTACTTGTTAAAATACATTAAACTTTCCTTTTTTCAGTACAAGACCAGCGCCGCCAATCATGTAAAGAGAGCGGTTATCAACTACTTTTTTCATGAAGGATGCTTTAGCACCAGTTACTTTCTTGCCAAATACAACACCGATAGCATCATCTTCACCAAGCGAACAAACCGTACCTTTATTATCAAATGTAAAGGTTTCAAGCTCTGTTTTGTTCCGAACAAGCGCTGCCAAGTTGCGTGCCACAAGTTCCCCCTGCTGCATCGCAATTTGAGCAGTCGGCGGATATGGGCGATTGATTTCTTCATTGATAACAAGAGAGCTGTCGCCAATAATGAATACATCATCAAAACCAGGAACTCGTAATTCTGGAGTTACCTTTACACGGCCTCTCATAGCTTCAAAACCTGATTTTTCGATGATAGAATTTCCTCGTACACCCGCTGCCCAAACAACAGTGCCCGCATTGATCTCACGAGGCTCTTCTTCACCTTTTGCTACGATAATACCTTCAGGAGTAGCTTCCTTAATAGCCGTTCCAATTAAAAATTCTACACCTTTTCGTTCTAATTGAGATACAGCATAATTCACTAATTCCGGATCAAATCCAGGTAAAACAGTTGGAGCCGCTTCAACACAGATAATTTTTACTTTATTATAATCAACATCATATTCATGGCATAATTCAGGAATTCGATTTGTTAATTCTCCCAAAAATTCAATTCCCGTAAAGCCTGCTCCACCGACAACGATGGATAGGCGATTATCATTTTTTACTTCCTCCATATTGTAAGTAGCAAATTGATACTCGATATGCTCACGAAGCTGGCGTGAAGAATTCACATTGGTGATCCCAAAGGCATACTCTTTTAATCCTTTAATCCCAAAAGTCTCTGGTTCGCCGCCAAGAGAAATAACAAGGTAGTCATAATTGACTTCGCCTTTTTCTAATACGACTTTCTTTTCATCTTTCTTAATTTCAACTACTGTATCCTGAATAAAGTCAACCTTGCTGCGGTCAATAACATCACGGATGTCATAACGTACTTTGTCATGATGAAGTGTGCCCGCAGACGCTTCATGAAGCCATGTTGTTTCATAATGGTAATCATTTTTATTTACTAATACGATATCGGCTTCATTAATACCGACAAGCTTTTGTAAGCGAACAGTTGTCATCAGTCCGCCGTATCCAGCACCGAGAATAACAATTTTAGGCTTTTTCAAAGTGATCACTTCCACCTTTTAAGTAATTTTTTGAATAAATTCTCTTATTCTTATCTTCCACTGCTTCAGCTAATTTTATTTTTCTAAGCAGAAAAATGTATGTGATATACTTCACGAATGGGGATAAAGAAAAAATAGCCAATTTCAAATACACCCGATTTCAACACTGTCAATGCAATCGGATTTTCAAACCGGTCATAAAATTGTACCTATTTTGTCACAAATAATTAACAATATATCCACATTACATCTTATGCTACTTTCCTCTGATTTTCAAGCGATTTTTTTAATTTATTTACCATAAGATTATTAAAAAGTTTTACTTTTTATAACCCAATTCAAGTTATTTGAATAGTGATTCCAGTCTGAATATTGCCATAAATAAGTGAGGATTTTATTAATTTATGATATTATAGGATTGGAGTTGTAACTACTAGTTAGGGGGATACGGCGTGCAAGAAAATCAAAAAGTTTTTGACATTACGATTATCGGCGGAGGCCCTGTCGGTCTTTTTACTGCTTTCTACGGAGGAATGAGACAAGCTTCAGTAAAAATCATTGAAAGTTTACCTCAGCTTGGCGGCCAATTATCTGCCCTTTATCCGGAAAAATATATTTATGATGTTGCTGGTTTTCCAAAGGTTCGTGCACAAGAATTAATTAATAACTTGAAGGAACAAATGGCGAAATTCGAACCTTCCGTTGCCCTTGAGCAATCTGTTGAAAAATTGGAAAAGCAAGAAGACGGTACTTTTAAATTAACCACTAATAAAGATGTGCACTATTCTAAAACCGTTATCATTACAGCCGGAAACGGAGCGTTCCAACCGCGCCGATTAGAGCTTGAAAGTGCTGTCCAGTATGAAAAGAAAAACCTCTATTACTTTATAGAGGACTTAAACCAATTTGCCGGCCAAAAAGTTGTCGTATTCGGCGGCGGGGATTCGGCAGTAGACTGGGCTTTAATGCTAGAGCCAATTGCCGAGAAAGTAACGATTGTTCACCGACGTGATAAGTTCCGCGCACATGAGCATAGTGTGGAAAATTTATTTAATTCAAAAGTAGATGTAAAAACTCCGTATGTTCCTGCCGAACTGATTGGCAATGAAGAGGGAATTAAACAAGTCGTACTTCAAGATGCTAATGGGGAAGGAAAAGAAACGATTGATGTGGATGCTGTCATTTGTAATTATGGATTTGTATCCTCACTTGGACCTATTAAAGAATGGGGTCTCGAAATTGCTAAGAACTCGATTGTCGTCAATTCCAAAATGGAAACAAATATTCCGGGAATTTATGCAGCCGGTGATATTTGCACCTATGATGGTAAAGTAAAACTTATCGCTTGTGGTTTTGGTGAAGCGCCAACTGCCGTAAATAATGCGAAATCATTTATCGATCCTAAAGCAAAAGTACAGCCGCTTCATAGTTCTTCTATGTTTGATAAGTAATAAGAAAAGCGGAAGCACCCGTTTAGCGGCGTATGGACTGGAGCACTTTGACTGAGATAAAGGAAACACGGAGTGCGGAGCGATCCGATGTTGACTTATCGTAGGGAAAAGGGCGAAGTACACTAGCCGCTGGGTGCTGGAGCTGGACAATTCTCAAAGTTTAAAATTATACTTTCTACAACAAAGGCGCCCAATTGGACGCCTTTTTTATTTAACATTCTTCAGGTGTACCTGCTGCAGCAGCAGTTCGGAAAGAAGAACCGCATCCGCAGGAGGCTATAGCGTTCGGGTTGTCGATCGTAAAGCCGCCACCCATCATGGATTCTTTATAATCAATTTTCGTACCTTGTAAAATTGGTGCACTCTCTTGATCAACGACTACTTTAATTCCATGCTGCTCAAACTGCATGTCAGCGGGATTTAGCTCGTGTTCGAAGCCCATACCATAAGATAAGCCGCTGCATCCTCCGCCTTTTACACTTACCCGTAAGAAGGCTCCTTCTTCTTCATTATGCTTCATCATTTCTTTAATGTGAAGAGCCGCCGCTTCCGTTAAGATTACAACATCCTTGCTCATAATTTCTCCTCCTTTTTTAAGTTTTAGGCTTTGTTAAACTTGGTTGTTGATTTGCGCTCCAGGCACTTCGCGCACCTTAGGGCGTGCCGGGGAGCCTCC
>NZ_JBITPF010000030.1:0-87794 GCF_050468025.1 Neobacillus sp. NRS-1170
CCGTACTCCCGCAGGAGTCTTCGTGCCTTCCGCTCCAATCAACAGTGTTAAAAATCAACAATGTCCTTTAACTCAGCCAAGTATTGATATAGTATATTTTAAAACATCGGATTTTCCTCTAAATATTGATAGATGTTGTCTACTAATTCATCAGGCGTTGTTCCTGTCACTACCTCACCGTTAACTAGAGCATATAATGTGGAGGCACATTTACCACAATATCCAAGACATCCATATTCAATAATATCCAAATTTGGATCTTTTTCTAATTTTTCAAGTGCTTTTTGCGCACCATTCGCCAGATTGCTGATACAAAATTCAATGATCGGTTGAATCATTCTTTTCACCTCTCCATTACGTACCTATCCTACTATTTTTAGCATGTTCCGTCAATTATCGCGACTGCAGCTTTAGTGTCAAGAAAAGTGTGATAAGTGTTGTTATTTCGACACATTTTAGATATACTCATATGTGGTAAAAGAACAGAAAATTATTCTAAAATATATCAATTAATTCCCATTTGTTTTTTATTCTGAAATGGGTCCCAACTGAGCAAAATAAAGACATTAGATATTGGTTTAAAAAGGGGAAATACAAAAATGAAAAACCTTGTTATACTAGGCGGCGGATATGGCGGCATGAAAGTACTAAATGAACTGCTTCCAAATCATCTGCCAGAGGACGTTACGATAACGCTTATTGACCGCGTTCCGTATCATTGTTTAAAAACAGAATATTATGCTCTTGCTGCAGGAACGATTTCTGATAAGGAAATCCGGGTCGCTTTTCCAGAGCATACACAACTTAACATCAAATATGGAGATGTCATCGGGGTTAACCAAAAAGATAAAAAAGTCTTGTTAAATGGTGATGAACCTATTGCATATGATGACTTAATCATCGGCCTTGGCTGTGAAGACAAATATCATGGGGTCCCTGGTGCTGATGAATTTTCGTACAGCATTCAAAGCATTGAAAAATCCCGCCGCACCTACTCCGCATTAAATAATTTAGCTCCCGGATCAGTTGTAGGGATTGTTGGTGCAGGGCTTAGTGGTGTAGAACTGGCAAGCGAATTGAGCGAAAGCCGTGAAGATATTCAGATTAAATTATTTGATCGCGGAAAGTATATTCTTTCTGCTTTTCCAGAGCGATTAAGCAGATATGTTGAAAACTGGTTTGTGAAGCATAATGTCGAAATCATTAACAATTCTAATATAACAAAAGTGGAAGAAAATACACTATTCAATCATGATCAGCCTATCAAATGTGACGTGATTGTTTGGACAGCAGGGATCCAAGCGAATAAAATTGTCCGGGAGATGGACGGGGAAAAGGACCGATTAGGAAGGCTGGAGACAACACCTCATCATCATCTTCCTAATGATGAACATGTTTTTATTGTTGGTGACTGTGCAAGTTCCCCGCATGCTCCAAGCGCCCAATTAGCTGAAGGTCAGGCTGAACAAATTGTTGAAGTACTAAGGAAGCGCTGGAACGGTGAACCATTACCTGAGACGTTCCCTGCAATTAAATTAAAAGGTGTTCTTGGTTCTTTAGGGAAAAAGCATGGGTTCGGGATGATGGCAGACCGTGCCATCACAGGACGCGTCGCCCGCCTGCTTAAGTCCGGAATCCTGTGGATGTATAAATTTCATAATGGATGATAATCAAAGAAGCATTCCGTTTAAAAATGGAATGCTTCTTCTTTATATTGCTTTATATCCGTATTTTTCAAGCTCTGAAAAAATAGTTTTCAAACGGGGATTGCCTTCGCCAACTACTTTTTCTTTTATCACCACTACTGGATAAAACATATCTTCCTCAATAACCCGTTTGGCAAAATGATATTTTTCAGGGTCTTCCTCTGGAGGCAGCAGGATATCTACATATGTCATTTTAAAGGGCTGCTCCGGGAATTTTCTTGTAATGGCCGCATCCAGCCATTCAAACGTTTCTTTTGACGAAGGCAGGTTGACACAGCTTGGGCATAATTGTTCAGCACCGTAAAGAACAATTTCTACTTCTGTAAATTCCATAAAACCATTCCCATCTTTTTTCTTTTATTTTACAATAATTAAATGATAAAAACGAAGAAATTGTCTGCAAATGTGTGTTATCCTATTTTCTGAGAATGGATTTTTAAGGCCAATGACATTATAATATAGATAGGAAAGGAGACGATTAATATGGCAGAACAAGAAATGTTTGAACAAGTTCAGGAAGTATTAGATAAATTACGCCCATTTCTTCTTCGCGATGGCGGGGATTGTGAATTAGTTGATGTAGAGGATGGTATTGTTAAGCTTCGCTTGCTTGGTGCTTGCGGATCTTGCCCAAGCTCAACCATCACATTAAAAGCCGGCATTGAAAGAGCTCTTTTAGAAGAAGTGCCAGGCGTTGTCGAAGTAGAGCAAGTATTTTAATTTAAATCGACAAAAGCGATTGCCTTTATCAGCAATCGCTTTTTTAATTTATGCTTTCACAAAGGGTTTCCAGTCTTTATTCACAAGTGTTTTTGGCATGTTTCCTTCTAAAACTGCCATGATATTTTCTACACAAAGCTTCATCATGGCGGTTCGGGTTTCAACACTTGAACTGCCGATATGCGGAAGTGCGACTACATTTGGTAGCGATAATAATGGATGGTCCCGATTGATTGGTTCTCTTTCAAATACATCTAATCCCGCACCGGCAATTTCCCCTGCTGTTAAGGCGTCAAATAAGGCCTGTTCATCAATCACAGGACCTCTAGAAGCATTGATAAAAATAGCCGATTGTTTCATTCCGCTGAATACTTCACGGGAGAACAAGTTTTTGGTTTCTGGTGTTAGCGGTGTTAGACAAACAATGAAGTCGGATTTTTCTACAAGCTCTTCAAAAGAAACATACTTGGCACCGAGCTGCTGTTCCATTTCAGGCTTTTTTGTCCGGTTATGATAAAGAATTTCCATATCAAACCCTGTTGCACGTTTCGCAACGGTTTCGCCAATTTTCCCCATGCCTACAATCCCAATTGTTTTATGATGGATATCATGGCCTGCGAGGAGCATCGGGCTCCAACTCTTCCATTTTCCTTCTTTAACATATTCGGCTGCCTCGACAATCCGGCGAGCGGCCGCCATTAGCAATCCAAAGGTTAAATCAGCCGTTGTGTCGGTTAAAACATCAGGAGTATTGCAAACTGCAACTCCTTCAATGCTGGCTGTTTTAACATCAATATTGTCAAAACCCACAGCCAAATTAGCGACCACCTTTAACCGATTTCCATCGGTTAAAATTTGTTCATCAATTTGGTCAGATAACATGGTAAAGAGGGCATCTGCTTTTTTAGCTTCGGCGTAAAGGACCTCTTTTGAAACCGGTATATCCTCATGTTCCCACATTTTTACTTCGTATTTTTGTTGCATAGCTTCAATCATTGCCTCTGGCAGCTTTCTAGTAATGTAAATATAAGGCTTCATGCTGCGAACCTACCTCAATCCTAATTTTAGAACTCCTTGTTATTTTACCATATTATTCTGATTGAAATTTTTCAGAAATGTGTCGATTCGTGTGTTTTACACTTTGTATAGCCATTCTAACTGAGGGAGATTCAACCTTTTGACTGGAGCTCCCGAAATGTGAAAAAATCCGGCCAAAAATCGCTCATATTCGCCCGATTGTCTTAAAATTTTACTTAGCTGCTCCTCTAATACCTTCTTATCTTGCTCCGACCGAGTTATATAATAATTTTCGATACACTCAAAATAGTGGAGAGGAAAAATTAAACGCGAGTATAATAAACGCCACGAAAATGATGATAATGGAGCAACACTTTGGTATTCTTCAAAAAATTGTTTTAGGTCGACATCGTACGTTTGAAAATTGCGGAAATATCTCTCCCTTGTCCATTCAGCTAAATCCCGGCTGCGGTGATCAAATACCCAATCAAAGGGATTTTTAATAACATAATTGCCACCCCACGTTTTTTTACAAAAACGTTCATGACAGACTGTGCCGCTGTCCGTTTCGCCTGGCTCATCATCTAACTCTGTATCTACCAGGTATTGAATGGCATTCTCAGTTAAGCCCATATAATAGGGAAATGATTCAATAAACATCCGTTCAAATTCATCTTCTGGCGTTTGAAAGAGAAGGCCGTTCCAAACCTTTTCCATTTGTTCGAGACGCTTTTCCCATAATTCCTTCCACTTTCCCATCCGGCTTGACCGCTCGATTTGATAGGGAACCCTTCTCCCGCGCTCATGAAATTTAGCGAGCTTTCGCCCTAATTTAATTTTCCTCTGTTTTTCATCTGCCTGCCGATTGGCTAATACACAATATTTATTTTGTTCCCATGTCGTAATTAAATTCCCTTCCTTGGACTGCAAAAATATAGGTACATTATGGTCGCCATAATTTCGCAGATGCTCGGCAATTTTCTCTAGTTCAGAAAGATCCTCTTCTTCTCTTCCAGCAGGATTAGAGATTACATACAGCCAGCCATTGCCTCTTAAGGCGTCATAAGTATCTAATTTTATATGTTCTTGTGTCGTTATCCCATATTGATTTTCAAGCATTTTCTGAAGCATTCCAGTCCCACCTCTTTTTCATACCCTTATTAAGTCATATATATGTATCACCATTAAAAAACTTGTTGTCTTCCCGTTTTTTTTCAAAAATGAATAGGAAAAGTGGTCGATTGGAAAGATAAAATTTTGTCTAGTTCTTTTACGTTAAAATTGCATATCTTATGAAAAAAGCGTATATATATAGTGAAAATCCAAAGAAAAGGTGATAAAAGGGATGGCAGACGACAAAAAAGTAGATTTGACCGAAGAAACTGCACGCAGATGGCTAAAAGAAAGAGGCGTCCAAATTCAAGATATTGCTGATTTAGTTTTTTATTTACAAGAAAAATATCATGAAAATTTACAAATGGCAGACTGTATTGCTAATGTAGAACGTGTCCTCTCCAAACGTGAAGTGCAAAATGCCATTATTACCGGAATCCAGCTCGACATGCTTGCTGAAAAAGGTATGCTTGAGGAGCCGCTTCAATCGATCATAGGGACAGATGAAAGTCTTTATGGAGTAGATGAAATTCTTGCCTTCTCAATTGTGAATGTGTATGGATCAATTGGATTTACCAATTATGGTTATATTGATAAACAAAAGCCTGGCATCTTAGCCCATCTAAATGATAAATCAACCGGAGAGTGCCATACTTTTTTAGATGATATTGTCGGTGCGATTGCAGCCGCTGCCTCTAGCAGACTGGCGCACAGGGCAGCAAGAATTGAAAAAGAAAAAAATAGTTAAAAGGATGGGTGCATATCCCATCCTTTTTATACCTCCCATTGATCCAACGAATCAATGGCATATGTAGGTTTTCGTTTATACCCTTTAAGCAATTCTTTCGTTGTCACACCTGTATGAACTAATAGCGTGTCCATTCCGGCATTCATGCCAGCTAAAATATCTGTGTCATAATAGTCCCCGACCATAATCGTTTCTTCTTTGGCCGTTCCTAATACCTTTAAGGCCTGCTCCATAATAATCGATTCCGGCTTGCCGATAAAAATCGGCTTCGTTTGGGTAGAAACCGTAATGACGGATGTCAGCGAACCATTACCCGGCACAAGACCTCTTTCAGTTGGAATCGCAATATCACCATTCGTAGAAAGGAAAGTCGCTCCATTTCGGACCGCCAAACAAGCAACAACTAATTTCTCATAACTGATGGAGCGGTCAATCCCAATCACGACAAATTCTGCATTTTCCCCGGCAAATTGGAATCCCTTTTCTTCGAGCGCCGAGCGTAGCCCCTCTTCTCCAATAACATAAACAGAAGCATCCTTCTTGGTTTCATAAATGTAATTGGCGGTTGCCTGGCTGGTCGTAAATACAAGTTCTTCCTCTGCCGGAATATCGAAATCGCGAAGTTTTTCAGCAACCTGAGCTGGCGTCCTTGAAGAATTATTTGTTACAAATAGATATGGGATTCTATTATCCCGTAGTTTTTTAACAAAATCTGAGGCTTCCTCAATCCGCTCAGATCCTTTATACATCGTTCCATCTAGATCAATTAAATAGCCTTTATATTTTTTCAAAAACCCTCACCCCTGACTTTTAAAGGCGGAAACTGGACCTAATTCATTTGTAAGATAATCGCGGACATTTTTCGCAAAAAGAGATAAAGCCGGATGTGACTTTTCAAATTGTTCCTTTAGTTCACTATGGACGATTTCTGTATAATCTTGGACAAGATTTTTCCGGTATGGAATGAGACTTTTTAATGTATTACCCGTTTCCTGTGAAATGACTCTTTCATCCATTAAAATTTCAATGATATCGTCGTAGCTCCCGGGGTCGCGCATGATAAAACCGTCAATCATGGCATTGCCAACATCAAAAATGGCTTCTAGCATCATTTGTGTTACCCGTTCTAATGCAGCTTTTTCTAATGGTGTTGTCCATTCCGGCTGCGCAGTAAAAAGATTTATTTGTTTTTCTAAATAAACCAATGTTGTTTCCATTTTATCCCGGTCTACAAAATACATTTGCTCCACTTCCTTTTTTGTTGTCTGACTAAGTAGCAAGCCCGTTTACGAATGCAGC
This sequence comes from Neobacillus sp. NRS-1170, assembly GCF_050468025.1. Lineage (NCBI taxonomy): Bacteria > Bacillati > Bacillota > Bacilli > Caryophanales > Bacillaceae > Neobacillus > Neobacillus sp. NRS-1170. The sequence goes on from NZ_JBITPF010000030.1 coordinate 6,604, forward strand.
TGGAGGGGCATAAAAGTTTCCTTGCGCTAAATCCACTTTATTTCTCGTCAGAACCGATGCTTCTTCTTCGCTTTCAATTCCTTCAGCGACAACTAACGACCCTGCTTCTCTTGCCACAAGCAGCAATCCTTTCAGCATCGATTCCTTTAGAGAATTTAGATGAATATTTTGGATCACTGAGCGATCAATTTTGATGATATCTGGCATGATTTCACTAATCGTATTTAAACTGGAATAGCCTGCACCAGTATCATCGACCGCGATTCGAAACCCCATTAATCGTAACACTTTAATATTATAGATAAAGTTCTTTAAGCCCTCGATCGAATCGCTTTCGGTTACTTCAATAGTGATTTGCTTAGGCGAAATACTTTTATATTTTAACATAAGATTTTTTAAATCTCTTGTAAATCTTAAATTGCCAAGAGTTAAAGGTGTGCAATTCACAAATATGTCCTGGCGGCATCGCGTTGTCTTTATTTGCTCCAAGACTTTTTCAATGATAATCATTTCCAGTTCATACAGCATCCCTGTCTGCCTGGCCAGCGAAAAGAGCGGCATTGGATTTTCTAATAGGGTTCCCTGTGGTCCTCGTGTTAGCATTTCCCAAGCTCGAATTTCTTTTGTTGCTACATCGATAATCGGCTGAGCTAAGAGTTTAATGTCCTTTTTTGAAATAATTTTATTCATCGTCATGATCATTTCATTAAAACCGGATTTAGCTTTTCTTTCTGCCATAAAAACGGCCTGCATATGGGCTTTTAAAACAGAATCATGAATCGAGTAGTGTTTTTTATCAATAAACATATAACCCGTTTCTAAATAAAGCTCGACAGCAGGGTATAACATATGTAATTTCTTTTCAACATGATAGGTTATTTTATTCATAAACAAATCTATTTCTGATAAACAATCCCGATCAAAATCAACTTTTAAGAATATCGTAAAACCGTCACCATAAAAATCATGAAGAGTGATGACATCTTGACTGTTTATTTCTTTCTCAATAGAAAGTCGGAAATACTTTTTAATACTTTTTATTAGCTGTGTATAAAGGGTTTGTCCCAGTATATCATCCAATTCAGAAGAATTTTTGATATTAAAAACAATCACAGCCACTTCATGTCCAGATTGAAGGGCTGCTGCTACACCCTCTAACGCGGGATTCCGCAATATAATTGGAGGTGGGTAAAACCGAATTGACGAAAGAGGCAGTAAATTCTTTCCCCATTGCATTACACTTATTGCTTTTTCGATGTAACGACGGACCATTAAATTCATCCCTCTTCCAATCAACAATTGAGAATTTAAGTATATTGTAGCATATTTTGACAGATTTCGTATTTCCAGACATGCAATTTCACAAATTTTGTGGAAATTTCACTACTCCCCTCAATCATATAAATTTGTTAATATAGAGAAGGTGCAATAAAGTATTTTTTTAAAGGAGATTATTTTGATGAAAGAACGGTTTTTCTTATATGATGATATGGAGAATACAAAAACAAGATTTGTAAGTTTTGTCGGTGAAAACCATCGCTATGATTTAGCCATTGTTCAATCCGCACGCCATTATGGTAAACATCTTGTCCTTGATATGCAGGGAAACCGTTTTGCTATTATAGGCCACGATGACCTGCAAGAGGAAGGCTATTTAGAATATGCTTTTCAATTAAATGAAGAAGATGCAGAGGAACTAAGATCCTTTCTAATGGAATTAGTTTAAACAATTACTCATGATTTTCACTCCTTGGGCTAAACTAGGTTTTAAAAGGAGTGGAAAATATGGCGGATAAAGAGGCAGAAAAGTATACGGAATTATCCAATGTGGAAAAACAGAATAATTTCCTTACTGCTCAGGAGTTTCCCGAGGGGCCATATGGTTCGGCCCTACGAAAAGACGAGCCTGTTCAAAATAAGAGCACGCCCTGGGAAGAAGGGCAGCGGACCATTAGTGCATTTAATTATGAATTCAAGTCATTTCATCAAGATCTGCCCCGGCAGATGGAAGGAGCCCATCCGCCGCATGATGATCCGGACACGGATGTACAGGCCCCATATAACAAATAAACGAAAGGCCAGTTTTCTGGCCTTTCGTTATTTTTTTACCTTTTTCAAAACAAAATAAGCACAGCCGAAGTTGCAGTATTCATAAAGATATTCGCTGAGCGTGCTTATTTTTGTATCAAAGGTAGCTTTTTGATTTTGGTCTTCAAAAAAACCCTTTAAACGGAGCTGGCCGTAGCCCCAGTCTCCCACAATGTAATCGTATCTTGATAAAATATCGCTATATCTCCCTTTTAGGGCATCTTCATTAAAACCGTTACGATGCTCCTGCACCAATTCATACATGGTGTTGTTAATATTTATCATCCTTTTTCACCTCAATTTGCCAGACACTCTTAATTCTCATTATAACCGATTCACCATCAATTACTAAGAAAAAAAATCCTCCCTTTGGCTATTCTAATAAAAGGAGGTGTTAAGCTTGAAAAAGTCAATCATCGTCATTGGATTGTGTACGCTTACTGCTTTAACTGGATGTACAAAGGACACTAAGAATGACATTTATGAGGAAAGCGGAAATACCATTAATGTAAATAATAAGCGGCATGAGCTTTACAATGAAGGAGCCGGCAACGGCATTCGAAATGTCAGCAACAATTATGGGTATGTCCGCCACCAAAAGAGTCCGTTGATGAATGATAACACAGCCAATAATCATTATACAGCTCTTGACCGAGAACAGCTTGCTAACATAATCAGCAAATATAGTACCAACATTAATAATGTAAATGATGTAGCCACCCTTGTAACAGACCAAGAAGTTTTAGTTGCTTATGACACTAATTCCAAGGACCGAAATTTAACGGCGGATCAGGTGAAACAAACCGCAATGTCCGTTGTACCAAGATACTATCACGTTTACGTGACAGACAATAAGGTTTTAATGCGCGATGTTGAAAATCTGGCTAATCTTGATTCAACAAGCCGTAATACCCGGAATTTGGTCAATGGCTTGATTAAAGAAATGAAAAAATCTCCTCAAGGTTCACGGATGAGCACTCATGAGGACGAAAATGGACTTACTCCGGACGATCAAAACTATAACCACAAATAAGTAATAAAAAGAGTTCAGTCATCCTAGACTGAACTCTTCTTGGCTTACGCTTTCTTTGCTTCCTTTTCACCAAGTAATTGCTTATGCTTTGCAGCAGCGTTTACCTGTTCATCAGCATGGTAGGAGGAGCGCACTAACGGACCGGCTTCACAGTGGCTGAAGCCCTTACTGATGGCAATTTGCTGCAGTTCTTTAAATTCATCAGGACTATAATATTTCTCCACCCTCAAATGACTCTTGGTAGGCTGTAAATATTGTCCGATGGTCATAATATCCACATTGTTCGCTCGCAGGTCATCCATTACCTCAAGAATTTCTTCCTTTGTTTCGCCAATTCCAATCATTAAGCTGGATTTAGTCGGAATGGTTGGCTGCATTTCTTTTGCCCGTCGTAAAAATTCAAGTGAGCGGTCGTATTTGGCACGTGCTCGAACTCTTGGAGTCAAGCGGCGGACGGTTTCAATATTATGGTTTAAGATGTCGGGTTTAGCATCCATTAACATCTGTAAATTTTCTTCTTTTCCGCCCATATCGGAAGGAAGAACTTCAATGCTCGTGAATGGATTTTTCCGGCGAATCGCCCGAACCGTTTCAGCAAATACAGCAGCACCGCCGTCCTTTAAATCATCCCGTGCAACTGCTGTAACGACCACATGCTTTAAGTTCATAAGCTGAACGGAGTCGGCCACTCGTTCTGGTTCTTGCAAATCGAGTTCTGTTGGTAGCCCCGTTTTAACGGCACAGAAGCGGCAGGCACGAGTACAAGTATCACCTAGTATCATAAAGGTTGCTGTACGTCTTACAGCCCAGCATTCATGAATATTAGGGCATTTAGCCTCTTCACATACAGTGTGAAGGTTTTTTTCGCGCATCATTTTCTTCAGGCCCGTATAAGATTCATTCGTGTTCAGCTTTATTTTTAACCACTCGGGTTTACGTAATATTTCTTCTTTCTTGCTCATTTTTACACCCCTTGCAATCCACTTATGTATGGAAAATGAGTTCTTCTGTTGTCACTTTAACATACTGCCTGCCTGACGACAAGCAATCAATTCTTCTTACCAATTTTTGACCATAATGAAATTGTTTAGAAGACATAAACTAAACTTGTACATTAATCGGAAGGAGGATTCCTGCGTGAGGGTTGTTCTGATGATTGGAACTTTCCTTTTACTTTTCACCTCTACATTTGCTGTCAGGGATGCTCAAGCTAAGGAACCTGATCCCTATCAGGAAAGAATGAAGCTTTATAAAAAAGTGGAAACCGTTACACATATACCTTGGTATTACCTAGCCGCCATTGATCAATATGAAAGAAGTGTCCGTTTGGCCCGTCGTGATTTACCAAAACCAGAAGGGACCATCGCCATTTATTATCGACCTGAAGAGTGGTCTGGCTTAACGAATCCGAACCCTAAGACTAAAAATCCAGCCGTCATTCAGTTTTTTAATGGGATAGGTGTCGATGGTAATGGAGATGGTAAAGCGAGCTTAAAGAGCGATGAGGATGTTTTATACGCTTTTGCTAATTATCTTCTTTCCTATGGTGTCGATCAAGATAATATTAAAATCGGACTATGGAATTACTATCATCGTGATAAAACGGTTGGGATTATTGTTGGTAAGGCCAAAATGTACCGCCATTTTGGAAGGCTTAATTTAGATACTCAGGTTTTCCCTGTTCCAATTCGCTCCAATCACAGTTATCGCAGTACATGGGGAGATGCAAGAGGCTGGGGAGGCAGAAGAATGCATGAAGGGACTGATATTTTTGCCAATCATGGTGTCCCTGTCCGAGCCACCTGCTATGGCATAATTGAAATGAAGGGCTGGAATAAGTTTGGAGGATGGAGAATCGGCATACGTGACATTAATAATACGTATCATTATTTTGCCCATCTCAGAGGCTTTGCCGGTAATTTAAAGGTTGGTTCCATTGTTGAGCCTGGAATGGTTATTGGCAGTGTTGGAAACACAGGTTATGGGCCGCCGGGTACCTCAGGTAAATTTCCTCCGCATTTGCATTATGGCATGTATAAAGATAACGGGATAACAGAATGGTCGTTTGATCCATACCCGCATTTAGCAAAATGGAAGCGGATTGAGCGGATGAATCTAAGGAAATAAGAAAAGCGGAGGCGCCTTGATCAGCCCCGACAAGCATAAGATGCTCCCAAAAGGAAGGCGCTTTTTGCCTTCATTTTGGGAGCGGCTTATGACCTCGAGGGGCTAGGCGCTGGAGCTGGACAAATAAAGGACTTTCCACTAAGGATTGTCCTTTTAGTTTGTCGACTTTGTTTTTTTCTTTTCTTCTGGTTTAGGCAATTCGATGGATGGCAGAGCATTACTGCCATTATTATAAAATTGCGGAACATCGCCCTGAATTAATCTGCCGCCAACTGGAATTTTTTGATCCAGTTTTGTGATTTTCGTCGAAAACGGAGTAATAATTTGCACCGATACTTCTAAATGAATGGCTACATCAATCCACGTATTATTAATTCCCAGTGGTTTTGGTGTAATTTTTACATCCGGACGGACGTCCCCAATCGCTTGAAACCTCACCGGTATCTTCGGCCCAAGATTCCCAAACAAGGCCATATTGGTTGCCCGCCCAAGCGGTACGTTCCAAACAATTCCATCCGAATTCGTATTTTCTAATTCTATTTCTACGTCAGTTAATTGCTGCAGGGAAGAAAGATCCCCCTTCTCCGCAGCATTAAGATTCTTTTGGATCTGACTGGTGATCTCGGACAATTTCTGATTTACTACCTCCGTTTTTAAGGTTGCGCTAGGAGGAGCACCATCCGTGCCCGGTTCTACGGCAATTACATCACCTATCTCGACTGTCTTTTTATTTATGGCTTTTGTAATAACCTGTGAGGCTATTTTTTTGGATTGGGATTCCGCATAACTAATTAACGTCGGTTCAATGCCTTTGTTAATAATCCATATCCCAATGGCAGTAGAAAAAAGAAAAAATACAAATGATAGCAGCATAACATAACGGAAAGGCAGCGGACCTCGCTTCGTAAACCGTCGGCGAATCTTAGCCAAAACAATCACCCCTTCAAGCTATATGTATGCTATAAGATGTGGAACTAGCCCAATTAAAAAGCTTGCTTAGTTAAAAGCAAGCTTTTAAATCATTTTCAGCAAGGCGTCCCTGCCGATCATTCCTTGGTGGATTCCCAGTTCTTCTGCTTCAAATGTCACCGATTCCATTGGCGCATTTAGAAGCTGATCGATGGTTCTTACCCCGACGGCTCTTGCCGCAATAATCTTGCGGTCCTTCAATTTTTCATTTAAAAGGCCGACATCCAAGGCACCGCACATGATGTATCCTTTATCGCTTGAAATTGCAAGCAATGTTGTTTTAGGAAGTAACACGGTCACAGCCAAAAAGGTATGGCCGTCTATTTCGATTGGTGAAAGCTCAATCAATTCCTACACTCCTTTCCTCATTATCACATTATGACAATAATCGAAAAAGAGTGTATTCAACTAGGACATCTGCTGCAATTTCCATTTTAATAGATCGCGCAAGAACTCAGGCAGAAAATAGGTTTTATGTTTAGAGAGAAGGACCTCTTTGAAAAAATGGCCGAAAGTAAACATATCCGGCAAGGCCAATGTGTACTTTGCCTCCATCTCTAATGGTTTCCCATTAATGAACATCCTTCCATCTTGGATTCGAATGCCTTCATATACAAATATCCCAAGAACGTCCCCTCTAAATCCTAATCCTTTGATTTGTTTATGTTGAAGGTTTTCATCCTGGGTTTCTGTGAGAATTTTTTTAAATTCCCTGCCAGTCAGCTCTACGACACACGGATTGATGGGATGAGGGCAAACCGTTAAAAGATCATATTCAGTGACCTCACCTGATAAGGGTCCTAAAAGGAGTCCAGCATTAATCATGGCAATATCTGATTTACACCATTCTTTTAAGGTAGAACAAAGGAGGCTGGAAAAATTTGATACCATAAACGGATCACTAAATAGTGGTTCTTGTAGAGTTGTTACTTTTAGACTTAATAGTTCTTTACCTAGCCTTAGGTATGACTGGACCTGCTCCTGTTCATTGGGAGCCTCCGGAAGTTCCTTTACGTCATAAAGTATAGCTTCCTTTTCGTTAATTTGCTTTTGTTCATTTAGCTTTAGGGTGATATGGCCCACAAAATATCCATACTTCCCTGCGGCTCCAAGCAGTGTTTCCCCTACTAGCCGGCCGTTTTCAAAATAATGATGTGTATGCGCCCCTAGAATGACATCAATCTCCTGAAACTCACTGGCAATTTTTTCATCATCCTCTTTCCCAAGATGAGAAAGACAGATGATAATGTCTGATTGTTCTTTTAAGATTGGGAGCCATTTTTTCAACTCCATGATGGGATCCGTCAGCTCCCAGCCAAGCAATTCATATAGATGCGCAAAATTCGCCGTTACCCCAACGACCCCTATACGGGTTCCGTTTTTTGTTGGATAAATCTTATATGGTTTAACCCAGCTTGGATAAACTTGATTTTTTTTATAAAAGTTCGCAGCAATTATATCGAACTGGGCGTTATCATATAGATGATCCAAATCATCGTATGGGAGATTGACTCCTTCGTTATTTCCAATCGTGATGGCGTTATATTCGCACATATTTAATAATTGGATGTTTCCTTTTCCTTTAGTAGCCTCCGAATAAGGATGCCAGCGGTCGATAAAATCGCCGATATCAAATAATAGAATTTCTTCTTCATGTTTTTGATGATGCGTTTTTCTTTGTTTGAGGAATAGCTCAATTCTAGGCCAATTTTCTAAGTGGCTGTGAATATCATTTGTATGATAAATATGTATGGTTTCCATTTGTATCTTATCCTGCAATTCCTTCATAAATTAATCGTATGCCGACAATAACCAGTACCGTCCGCAATAATAATACGATCGTTTTACTCTTAAGCTTAGTATTTAAGTAGACCCCCACCCTAGCGCCAATCCACGCTCCAGGGACTAGTGCCAGTGCATAAAGCCAATTAACATTCCCGAGCGTTATATGCGTAATGGAACTGAGGATTGATGTTGGTAAAATCATAAACATCGAGGTAGCCGTAGCGACGTGCGGCGGGAAGAAGAAGACTAATATCATCGTTGGTACCATCAAGGAACCTCCTCCGACCCCAAATATACCCGATATAAACCCAACAATAAATGCAACGAGAATGCCGATCATTGGACTATAGCCGTATTCAAAGGTTTTCCCCGTATTGTCTGTAAAAGTGCGAACAATTCCTTTTTCCTTTTTATATGGAATCGGCTTTAGTTTATCTTTTAGCAGTAAAATAATTGAGACAAAAATAATGAACAATCCAAAAAGAATATTAAAAGAATGCATCGGTAATTTTTCTGTTACCCATGCTCCAAGAATACTGCCGGGACCACTTCCAATCAAGAAAATTAATCCGCTCTTATAATCGACGGTCTTATGTTTCATATAAGCAAGCGTAGAGGATAGCCCTGTAAAAATCATCGTGAACAAGGACGTTCCTACCGCAACCTGCGGGCTAACATGGCCAAAGGCCGAAAATGATCCTAAGTAAAGCAAGGCGGGAACAACGATTATTCCTCCTCCTAAACCGATTAGCGATCCTAATGAACTCGCTAACAGTCCTATGATAACCAAAAGAATCCATTCCATTTCTTCACCTTCTAAAATCTTTCATAATTAAAATAAATCCAACTGCCTTGGGGCAAGCCCTTCATATTCAATCTGGAGCAGTTCCATCATTTGTTTAGCGTTATCTGCCGCGTCACCGCCCGAGTTATTATTGAAGAGGAGATATACATCACTGCATTCTTTTTTGAGCTTTGCGATGGATTCGGCCCATTCTTCTAGTTCCTGTTGGTTATAGCGATATAGGAACCGGACTTCCCGCCAATCTACATCTGTACGCTTTTGCCAGCCGTGGACATTTCGGCCATGGAACCTGACAAGTACTTTTTCAGGAGTGGTGGATTGAAGAATGGTCGGAACAGATCCTTCCCCAGACTGCGGTTCATCACATATGCTATGAATCCATTTTTCTTCTTTCATAAAATCGAGTGTTCTATCACGGTATTCTGGTTTAAACCACGATTGATGTCTAAATTCCAAGGCACATGGTACCTCTCCCATTTGCTTTTTGCACCATCTTAGATAGTCAACATTTTCACGATTGCAATCAAACCAAGGAGGGAATTGAAAAAGCACCATTGCGAGCTTTTTTTTCTCTATGTATGGCTCTAGTGACTCATTAAAGGCATTAAACATAGCCTGTTTTGTTTCGAACGGGATTTCTCCGCGTAAGTGGCCGGTCATCCCTTGATAGGCCTTTACGATAAACTGGAAGCATTCTGGCGTTTCATTGACCCATTTTTGTGCGTTCCGCTGCGGCTGGATTGCATAAAATGCAGTGTCTACTTCAACAATGGGAAAATGGCCTGCGTACTCTTTCAATTTATCTCTAGAGGAAATTTGACCAGGGTATAAGCTGTCATGGTCACCCCAGCCGGTCACACCAATATAAATCAACTCATTCACCTCCACCACTTAATAATAGCATAACCTAATTCAGTTAGAAGAGCCATCCACTGATTGGGCGGTGTTATCGGCTGATTAGAGCCAGTTATCCGCTGATTGGAATGCTTTCCGATGATTGGGCCGCGTTAACCGCTAATTGGAGCCAGCCATCCGCTGATTGGGCGGTGTTTTCCGCTAATTGGAGCCAGCCATCCGCTGATTGGGCGGTGTTTTCCGCTAATTGGAGCCAGCTATCCGCTGATTAGCATATTTCAACACAAAAAAACCGCCTGCCATCAAGGCAAGCGGGTAATTTTTTCAAAAAATATTAACCGATGGAGCCTTCCATCTCGAATTTGATTAATTTTGCTTAAAACAGTATGAAATGATATATAAAAAAAGAGGCTGAAGATTGATATAAAGCCATTTTATTTAATAGTTTAAATTACAAAATAAATTCATCTCGGCATGAAATCGGCACAACTTCGGCACGGTGCCCGCAAGTGTGAAGTCGCATAAATAAGGGGCATTCAGGATTTCAAAGTGCGATTATTATGACTTATTTGAAAGATAGCTCAGAGAGAACTCACAGACTACAATCTGTGGTTCTTTTCATGTACTCCTGAATTTTTTCAGCCCATGCTTATTAAATATGAGCAACTGGCAGCAATATATATAGTAGTAAAAGTCGTCAAATATTACATCATGCCGCCCATTTATTTGGAAATATAGCAGAAGAAAATAGGGTTAAAAAAAGCCTTTAAATCAACATTTTAATACGTTTTGATTAAAATACATTAAATAAGGCAAAAACAGGTAGCACACATATCCGCACACAAAAAAAGCCACTCAAGCTAAATAGGAGTTCTTTCTTTCATGCCTATAAAAAATATGAAAAAACGAAATAATATTTTGTTCCATATGTTATGTGGTCAAATGTGTTCATAACTTAGGAAACCCAACAAAATTGTTGGGTTTCCTAATTGACTCAATTTATTTAATTTAGTCAACGGGCGTCTCAAAGATACTTATCTGACGATCCTGATGCTCTTCCTTATTAAAAAATACTGTTGAAATAATTTTTGTTTCATTAACATACTTTATTTTTCCCTTTGAGTAAGCCGTTTTGATCCATATATCCATTTGGGATTCTTCAATATTAAATTCCATAGACAATTCTTTTATTGATCGTGGTTTATTTAACAAGCTCTCTATATACGGCCATACCACGTTAAATAAATCTAAAGGTTCGTTTAATTTAGTACGCTTCTCGTGAGGAACATTAATTTCCTCATCACTACTAAAATATTCTGTCACTCGGGTTTGTAATAAAGTTTCTAAGCTCTCAGTTTCTTCCAACTCTTTAGTTCCAATTCCAATACCGCCTTTTTTGATTAGTTCAATATTTCCGTCAGGAACTCCAGTTTCATCTCTTACAAATAAAGGGACCCATTTAGCTTCCAGATTTTCTATTGCCCCACTCCATGTACCACCTTTTCCTGCTGTACTTGAAGAAACCACTGTGTATTTTGAAAGACCATAAATATGCTTATTTCTACCTAAAGCTGAATAACTATAAAATCTTGAATTTGGATGGTAAGCTGAAATTAAAAGTAAATTTCCTTTTAAAATATGCGCTAATATTTCCTTTTTTTTAACTGTTTTAGCTAAACTATCCGATAGTACTGCTACAACATTACCGCCTTCTTCCAGAGCTGCATTTTGTGCAATCAAATCCACACCTTTTGATCCACCAGAAATTACGGTAAGTTTTTCCTTAGCACATCTTCTGGCTAATATATCGGTAAAAACAGCTCCTTGCTCATCAACATCCCTAGATCCTACAATACCTACGCCTCGATCATTCAATAATTCGATTTTCCCTGCCCCGTATAAAATTGTAGGTGAATCTAATTTTAGGATTTTTTTAAAACTTTTTGGGTAGACAGAGTCAGCTCGAGTAATTACCCATATCCCCATATTACCTAACTTTTCCAACTCCAAAGTTAAACTACCTGTTCGATCAAGTAAATATCTTATTCTTTTCGCAGTACTTAAGGGTATTTGTAGATATTCACGGATTCCTATCTCATTTAATTCAAACAAGGCTGACGGTCTTCTCACCTCAGACCTAACAATCCTATGCGATAATTTAATCCACTCTTTATCACTAAATGACTTATAATTGATTTCTTTGCTTTTTAAGCTGTTCAATCCAATATTTGAACACAATAACAAAATTGCCAAGCTATCCGGCGATATATTTTGATTCATTTCTTTACACACCTCAATTTGGTGTTTTAGAAAGTGCAAATGGTATAACTGGCCCACTCCCAGCATTTCTTAACAAAACACCACATATAGTAAATGTCCATCCTGAGTTCATTATATCATCTATTAACAAAACGGGCGTGGAGGGACAATCTTGGTTAATAGAAAATGCATTTATAACATTTGAAGCCTGAAGAAAGGAATTTTTCATATACTTTTGCTCCGTTGTATGCTTAATTTTATGGATTACATCAAGGTACGGTAATTCTAATCTTTCGGCTACTTTTTTAGCAAAGCTTGGAACTAGTAACGGATTTCGCAGAGAAGGGACTGAAGTAACCCACTGTGGTTGAGGATTCATGTCCCATTTAGTGGAAATAAAACGAACTGTTGCATCCACAAGATCTTCCCCGAAATAACCATTTTCATATCGTGCTGTCCTAACCATTCTTCCAAAACCAGCAGTACCATAAATACTCAATGCTCTTCCCTCTTCATTCCTTTGTTCAACAGGAATTTTCCCTCTTAGTCCCCCAACTCCATTAGGAGGCCATTGTTTTCTAGATTCAATCACAATTGGCTGATTATATAAAAACTCATTCGCTGCCCATAATAAGTCGCTTCTAACTTCAACAGGAAAGTTACTATGCCCAATACAATTTTGACACTTTCCACAATCCTCAATATCTATATCATCTAATTCCTCTGAAATGAATCTCATTAAGCATTCACTTGTATTGGCATATTCCACTACTTTGTTTAATTCATTTATCTTAGTTTGATGTACATTTTCATTTTTAAGCAATTCAGACGTAAGCGGTTTGGCTGAACGGTAAAATTTTGTTCCTTGTTTATAGACAAGTTGGTCTATTTCAAGCAATTTTAGGCATTGATCAACCTGTCCATTTGAATAGTTCACTTTTGATAATAACTCATACTTACTAAGTCCCCCATACTGTTCTAATAAATATAATATTATCCCCATATACCTCTGTTCCGGTAAAGAACTATCAATAAACCCTTCGTGAATAGATTTATCATCTTCTGAAAAAAGTAGCACTACATCAGCATTCGATAAGGACCTTCCAGCTCTGCCGATTTGCTGATAGTAAGATACTAATGAACCAGGCATACTAAAGTGAAACACAAAACCTAAATCAGGTTTATCAAAACCCATACCTAAAGCGTCAGTTGCAACTAAGACCTTTATTTCATTTCTTATTAGCTTATTTTCTAGCATTTCTCTATCTTCACATTTACTATGGTATGGAAGTGCATTAATTCCTTGGCTGTGAAGCCAACTTGAAACTCTGTCACATTCTCCTATGGTAGTACAATAAATAATTCCTGTGCCATTCATTTGGGGAACCATTTCTGCTAACCAAGCTAACCTTTTTGCATAATCAGGCATATGCAGAACAGAAAGTCTTAATGACTCCCTTTTTAGACTTCCTCTTATTATTTTTAAGCCATTCCCTAACTGTTCTGCTATATCCCTGACAACCCTGTTATTTGCAGTAGCTGTAGTAGCTAATATAGGAACATTAGGAGAAAGACCATTAACAATCCTAACAATGCGTCTGTAATCAGGTCTAAAGTCATGACCCCAATCAGAAATGCAGTGGGCTTCATCAACAACAAAAAAGCCTATTCCTCCATTATTTTCTATTAAAGGTAAGGTACTGTTTATAAAGCGTTGGTTTGATAATCGTTCAGGAGAAATAATAAGAATATCACATTGATTTGTTGAAAGGAGTCTATCAATTTCATCCCATTCTTCATCATTACTACTATTTATCGTAACAGCATTGATTCCGATTTTTCTTGCTGATTCAATCTGATTTCTCATTAAAGAAAGAAGAGGGCTTATAAGTATTGTAGGTCCTGCAATTTGCTCTCTTAATAATTTAGTTGCGATAAAGTAAACCATACTTTTTCCCCATCCAGTACGTTGAACAACTAATGTCTTTTCTCGATTTAATACAGATTCAATTGCCTCTAACTGATCCTTTTTAAAGACAGCTTGTTCATTCACCATTGCATGTAACAAATCTAAAGCTTTTTGTCTCATCCTCTAGTCCCCCGCAAATAGTTCTATATTTTAACCAAAATAAAACAAATCCATACCTCTATTTTACAACAAATATATTTTTATCCAATATTTTTATCTATCATATATATTAAAAAGGGATGCACCAAAGCAACTCTAGGTTTATATTGGTGTTTTACCCCATTTGTTTTTACGGGCGGTAGTATCTCTTCCCGCTTCTGACTGTTTCGTTCCCGTAAAATCGTTATAGTCTTTGATTTAAAAGTATTTGAAACACCCTCACATACAACGAGAACAAAAGGGCAAGACCTTTTTATTTTCCTGCTGGAAAGGTACTATTCATAGCTGGAGTTTAGGAAAAACTCCTTATATTGTCGTATCTTTTCCTCTATCTACTTTCTGCGAAACGAAAAAAATGGATCAGCATAACTGATCCATTTTTCTTACATCATATTACTTTCCTCTAGACTTAATTGTTTTGATTCTTTTATATCCATCCAATCATAACTTGTATCGGTTACGACTCTATAACTAACACCAATTTTTTCGAAATACTTCATTGCACATAGAATCTTACGCTTTTCTTGCGGGAAGCGTAAATCATCTAGCTTTACTCCTCCTTTCGTTTCCCGTGTTAGCTCAAGTTTTAATTTACCATCATTATACTTTCGTATAATTGCCCAGTCAGGATTATAATTTCCTATAATCTTTGGCAATTGTATTTTGAATTTAGGAGGGAATTTAAAATACAGTACCGTGTTGCCCTTATCCACATCAGGTTTAATTAAGTCTGTGATAAAATTTCGTTCTACATCTGAATCTATTTGAACTTTATCATATAATCCTGCAACTCCAGACTCAATTAGTTCACGTTGAGGGTGTTTCACCATTTTAGGGAATAAAGCATCTACATCATCATAAATTTCTTTATTTTCATCAATTTGAAAATCAATATTTTCAACAATATGATCACTTAATGCAATACGTATTTGTGATAAAAATGTCGAAATCCATCCTTCTGGATTATAGAAAATCTTCTCTATCTTTTCTTTACTTATCCTTTTAAAAATATCTAAAACTGTCTTCTTTGTTAAGTACGTCTCATTAGCGGTACGAGTTATGAAATCAGGTATTGGATACGTTGTTTTGTCTGCCTGTTCTAATAATTTCTTTGGTTTTTCTGCCCGTTCTGTATGGAATATATAAGGCTCAAATTTCTTTACTGTAATTTCATTTGTAAACTTTACGTATGGCTCCCCGTATAATTCATCAATATGAAGCAATTTGAAACCCCTCAAACGTTCGTCCCTGGTGATCTTTTTTAAATCATCATCTACTTCTATAAATAGCTCATTCTCTTTTTTTGTACCAGTAGAATCTTCCATATGGATTTTGATTTTTGCTCGTTTACCTTCAACATCGATTAGTGAAATTTTATATTCACACATAATAAATCGACCCCTCGTAATCTCAATTAGAGGAGATGGAAAATCCGCATTATTTAATCGTTCAACACATTGTTCGATTAATTTTTCCGTATCGATATTCACTTTATATGTCATCTTCTTATTTAATTTTCGCCAAAACTTTATAAAATCTTCTGAATTATATAAATCATTGTTTCTTTTAACTTCACCTTGTTCTGGTTTCTTTGGAGGTGGCGGAGCATCTGTACCATCTTCTATATATTCTTGTTGTAAACGTGAAACAAATGACTCATACTGTTCGTTTGCAATAACAGTTAAGACATTAATTTCATGATTTTCTGCTCGGTTACCTTCTTGATCAACAGCTATTCTTAAGCCGCGACCAATTTCTTGACGTTTTTTTATTGTTGAACTTGTTTGATTGAGCGTACAGATTTGGAATACATTAGGATTATCCCATCCTTCTTTTAAAGCTGAGTGAGCAAATACGAAGGAAACAGGCTCATTGAAACTTAGGAGACGTTCTTTTCTCTTCATAATTAGTTCAAATGCTTGCTTCTCCATTTCCCGTTGTGCATTTGTTCTCCCATCTGTATCAACTGCTGCTTCTTCCGGTGAATCCACTTTTGGTTTGGAAAAATAACCCTCTCTTACTTCACTCGCTTGTAATGCTCTAAAATGGTCATAATGATTTTTCAGCTTTTCGAAACTCTCATCGAATATACGCTTTATTAAACCATCATGAGCTGTATAGTTTTTCACCCGGTCTATAAAGAACAGAGATAGGACTTTAATTCCCTGAGTTTTTAATTCCTGTTGTCGATGCATATGAACGCTTATAGTTCTTTCAATTTGGGCCCTGAAGATACTCTCCTTTGAAAGTATTGAGTCACTAACTGATAATGATGAACCATTCTCAAACTGAATAATTTGTTCCTCTTCTTTTTTGCCGTATCGGATTTCATCTACAATAAAATGTTCATAATCAGGATTTCTTGTTTTAGTATAAAGATTATCACCCTGTTTAAGGGTTATTTCTCTTTCTACTAATTCACCTTTTTCTAACACGAATGCTTTTAGAATAGCAGTTAACGGCTTTGTACGTTTAATTTCAACTAAACGTAAAACCTTATCATTTAAGTTTCCTAATTCAGCTACTCCAATAACTTCAATCTGCTTCACAAGATTATTCTTAAAAGCATCAATAGGAGTTAAACGATAAACCAAATTGGGGGTCTCCCTATGTGTTGCTGAATACCGTAAAACAAACAAGGGTTTTAGCGTTCTAATTGCCTCTTTTGCCTTTAAGGATTCAAAATTTTGAGCCTCGTCTAAAATGATAATTGGCCTGGTTGCTTGTATGTATTGATATGGCTTCCATTCTCCTTGAAGCTTTTCAGTATGCTTATAAATGTTATTATTCCCTTTATTAAAAGCATCAATTGTCATCACCATTATCGTTAAGTCAGTGTTATTTGAAAAAGTGTTCAATTCACCTAACTTATTACTATCGTATGGTATTACAGTCACATCCTGATTATCATACAATTGACGAAAATGATTTCGCATTGTTTGAATTGACTTAATAACACCTTGGTAGATTGCAACACTTGGAACAACAATGATAAATTTAGTAAACCCATATCGTTTTTTAAATTCATACAAGGTTCGTAAATATACATACGTCTTACCTGTTCCTGTCTCCATTTCAACAGTGAAATGAGGAACTCTAAAAGAATCATTTCCTGCAACTTCAAGTACCATGCCATCGTCAACTTCTAAGTCATCAGTAATATCAAGCTCACTGCCACGATTTTCTGCATTATTTCTCTCTTGAATTATTTGAAGATTCTCATGTAATAGTATTTCGTCTAAAACCTCTTCGTTTGGGAAGTTAGGTGTCACATCATTCGTTGTACCTGCAAACATTTCTTTTTGTTCCTGAAAAGGAATGCCTTCAAATAGATCTACAACACTTGAGATGGCATCTAACTGGAATTTTTGGTCCGGATTATATTTAAATGTAAACTTCTTTCCCATTTTGTCCACCTCACTATTAAAGCGTTTTTACATTCATTGTTTCACTTAAAATAATTTTTTGTTCATTTGATAAAGCACTATCAAGACAAATTAAAGTGGCTTTTTTATATTGTGTTGATAAAATTTCTAATGTTAAATTATCTAAATTTTCATCAAGACAAACGATTAATGTGACTTCTTCATGTTCAATGACCCATAACTCATTTGAATTTCTTTCCTTTTTAATAGAGCTGTCAAACGGAAAACCCTGATTAATCATTAATTCAATTACAATATCTCTATCCTTAGAATCTTCTTTAAAAGGAGAATTGGTAAACAGGTCTACATTTAAAGTGAGTGTATCTACCTTTCGTCCATTGTATGTGTCCCACTTTCGCAAATTAGATTTTTCTAATTTATAAACAGTAAACCCTCTATCCAATTTCGTGTTATTATTGTTCTGCTCATTAATTTGCTTAATTGCTCTTCTAAGTCTTTCTTTTGTAATTTCCGCAATGTTTGGATACACATTCTTTTTAATTTTTTCAGGTAATTGGACTAATATAAAATTTCTATCTGTATTATCTTCTGCATTACTTCCTAATACAGCATGACCTGTCGTACCAGATCCAGCAAAAAAATCTAAAACTATTTCATTTTTCCTAACATCGGCGATATTTATAAGCCTTTTTATTAGTTCAGTTGGTTTCGGAAAAGTAAAAACAGTAGAATCTCCGAATAAACTCTCTATCTCTTTTGTTCCATGTTGTGTATATATATCGTCTATAATTGATTGTGCTTTTGTTTTCCTAATAACCCCTTTCTCATCCTTTAAATACTGTTTAGTGTGAACTGTGTAAGTTCCTTTCTTAGTTTTCACGAACTCTAATTCTCCATTTTCTAACGCCTTCATTGTTCTATCTTTATCCCACCACCACTGTCTTTCTGGCCATATCTCGTTGCCATCTGGTCCAGGTATTGGATAAATTAAGTTTTTTCTTTCACCAACGCTTTTTGTAGCTTCTAATGGGTGAGTACGATATGGGCCTCTTAATTCATAATTTTTATCCTTACTTTTATAATACCTTTTTATATCTTCTTCAGATAATGGCACAAAAATTTCAGGAAGTTCATTTATATTTCTAGCGTAAAACAATATTGTTTCGTGTAAACTAACTAAATATTTTTCTTTAGCCCCGCCACCATATCTCTTTTTCCATATTATCGAATCAACAAAATTCTCTTCTCCAAAAATCTCATCCATTATTTTTTTTAAATTAGCTTGTTCATTATCATCGATACTTACGAAAATAACTCCGTTTTTTTGCAAAAGGTTTTTAGCCAATTTTAAGCGTGGATACATCATACTTAACCAATTCGCATGATATCTACCACTTGCCTTAGGATTACTAGTTAATAATCCCTCTTCATCCGATTGTCCCGTTTTTTGTAAATATTTCTCAACAGGCTCTTTATAATCATCTGGATAGACAAAATCTGCTCCAGTATTATATGGGGGATCAATATAAATCATCTTTATTCTTCCAGAATAACTTTTTTGCATAATGCGTAAAATTTCTAAATTATCTCCCTCAATTAAAATATTTTTTGTTTTATCCTCATTTACTCCTTCACCTTCTTTAAACATTAACGTTCCTTGCGGTGCTAAAAAAGCAAGCTTTCTTGCCTCCTTTTTCCCCGCCCATTGTAATCCATAAAATTCTTCCGTTTTTTCTTCTAATAATTCTTCATTTATTTTGGCAATCTCGTCTTCTATGATTTCCAAATTTAATTTTCCGTCTCCAAAAGCTTCTGGAAATAGTTCTTTTAATTTTTCAATCTTCTCTTCACCAATTCGTTCAGGTTGTTTTAACTCTTCAATAGACACAGCTTTACACCTCTTCTTCTAAGTTTGCTTCAATTAAATCTACACGCTCATTTTCTGTCCCGTAATCCGAATAAAATTCTAAAAAGTTTCTTCTTGCTTTTGTAGTAGTAAAGGCATACTCCTTATACGATTCGCAGGAAAACCGAATGTCACAGTTTCTACAAGCGTGGTCAATAAAAGTTTTATTATTTTTCAATTTACTTTTCAATTTCTCAACCGGAGGAGCCAGAAATTCATGTTCTTCAATCATATCAACAACTTCTCCAAAGGAAACCAAATACTCCTGAACCTTTTCAGGGGTAAGTTCAATTGGAACCTCTGGGTCCCATAATTTCAATGCATCTTCTAATATTTTTTCGTCATTTGTTTGTTTAAATCTTTGGTTTGCCTTTTTTAGAAGGTCTGTTTCTCCGGTGGCAATTATAGATGTTCCGTCTAATTGCTGTCCACGTATGGATTGCCAAATGTGTGCATAGATGTTTAGCTGCCCTTCATAATCCTGCTTATTGCATCTAACAAATTCTACATCGTGGGTTTTAATATCATACATTATTGTTTGATTATCTTCTTTGACAACGTCAACAACCCCTTGAATAGTAAACTTTCTACCAGCTGGGGTTACTTGTTGAGGGAGCGTTAATTTAACTTCTGTATCGGAAACATTTTCAGCAAGGCTTTTAAGTTTTTTCCAATAGTTCTTTACTTGCTCTAAAGCCAATTTTTTTACATGAGGAGAAAGGGAGTGCCCCCCCTCTAATCTTAAAAGCTCATAATTTTCTTCAAAAGCCTCTTCAATAAATTGTAACATTTCATCATTTCCCATTTCTATCACCTCTTAAAGAAATGATTCTATTATGGATATCTTCAATTGTTTGGTGGACAAGATTACCGAATAACATTGTTTGGGAACGAGACGGCACAAAGCCGTATTTTTTGAACACCATATAGTTTCTAGGACATTTTAAATAAAGCAGATAGTCACTCGTATAAGAATAAACTTTAGGTATGTCCTCTTCCTTCATTTTAACATTTGGTAGATTAGCAATACTTACACTTGGTATGGTCGGATAGTTCATTTGTGCAAAAAGCTGTTTAAACGCAGGATCTACCACTTGACCTTGCCCCCTTAGATTAGCTATTATTAACCCTTCCTGTGCCCTTGATAAGGCAACGTAAAATAGCCTCATTGTATCAAATTCAGGTATTCGTTCTAACGGTTCATTATCACCTTTTATCAGCGGTCTCACGATCTCTTCATTCCTAGGGACACCCCTATTTTTCTTTCCAGGGTTCCCTAAAACAACATACGGAAATTCAAGTCCCTTTGATTGATGAATTGTAAGAAAGGGTACACGACCTTTTGGAAATGGTGTTTCTTCATTTTCAACTTCAGATTCCCCGACTCGAAACAGTCCATAAATATATCGACCAAAAAAATCGTTGCGAAGTTTATCCTCTATCAACCTTGCACCTGTTATTACTGATCGAGATTGTTCCATGTAACGAGACAAATACTCTGAGATCATGGAGAGATTACAAATAGGTCCTTCATCCGTTCCATTCTCAGCTAACTTGAACAATTGTGAAAAGTATGGAAATCCACAAATTCGATAGAAAAGGTCTAAGATGTTCCAGTCAACTGAAGTCGCCCTATTTAAAATATACTGCAAAGTAAATGGTTTTCCTTGTTTCGCTCTAAGTTCAATAAATTTGTCTAAGCGGTCAGTTCCTAGGCCTCGAATTGTTTGTTGAGAAAGTAATGGGGTACTTGCTAATGTACGTTTATGTGTGTTAGGAATATATATGTCAAACAAAGACCACTCATTGTCATTTAGTGTTTTTAATAGGCGTATATAATCCTCTTTACAACCTTTAAGTTCTGCAACTTTTGAAAACACATATCTCTCCAACCGCTCGTCTTGTTTCATCAATTCTATTGCAATATCTTCTACTGTATCTAACCAATCATGATAATCTTTGTATGCACCGGAAAAGTCTTGCCTTTGAGGCTTTCCAAAGATTTTTATAAGAAGTCCAAAAAGAGCTTTTGCTTCTTCTACTTCCAAAAATCTTCCTGCTCTAGGAGCATATACATTTATTCCTTCTTTTTCTAATGCCTTTTTCATTCGTTGGACATGTTTATTGTTCTTTAAAGCTGGGAACAAAAAGGCAATTTGATTTGGGTCCTCAACCTTCTTTTCATCAATAAGCTTCCTTACAAACAATGCAATTTCATTTGCTACATCTTCTGATTTAGAGCATGTTGTAGTTAAAACAGAAAGGTCATTATCTTTGCTATTTGCCTGAATATCTTTATCATGAAGACGATAGTAACCTTCACCATCATCTCGAACCCAACTTATTTTTTCTATAAAGTTAGTATATGTGTCAACGATTTGCTTTTTGGAGCGGTAGTTAATATTTAGTTTAATTTCCTTTGCATTAGCATTCAGATTTAGTGCGCAACGCTTTGGAAAAAGAACAAAATTCTCTACAGTCGCTCCCCTAAAACGGTACAACGCTTGGTCGTCATCACCCACTACGCAAAGGTTTTTATGACCTAAAGCCAAGCGGAAGAATAGTTGCTCTTGAATACGATTTGTATCTTGAAACTCGTCAATAACAACATATTCAAATTCATTTATAACATGTTCACTTTGCATGAGCTGCAATAAAGCCTTTTGTTGCAATAGAGAAAAATCAACCATATTATTGTTAAGTATCTTTTCTTTATACCACTCATATAGCTTAACTACATGGAAAAATGCTTCATTTTTTATCTTCGTCCCATGTTCATAAAGTTTTTCTACCTGTAAATTTTCTTCAGAAAAACGATTAAATATAGAAATTAGTGATTGTGTAGTTTCATGTCTTGAGACAGAACCCTTTCCAAAATATTGTTTAAGTTCTGTTCGAATGTCCTCTTCTGTCATATGAATTAGCTCTTCAGTCATTTTCCAAAAAGAATTGGAATTTATATAAAAATATTGATCTAACTCATCTAATAAAATAGGTGGTTTTACCCTTGTTCTATCTTTAATGAATCTTCTATCACCAATAATTCTTTGACAAAGAGAATGAACAGTACCAACATACATTTTGGAAATATCAAAAGGTAAGTCTGTAATATTCGTAACGGTCCCTAAAATAGTTTGCAATCCATCTTTTAGTTGTTTAGCTGCTTTTTCAGTAAACGTTGATAGGAATATTTTTTCCGGGGGAATATTGTGAAAAACAATTGCATTAACGGTTCTCCACAATAATACTCTGGTTTTACCAGAACCAGGACCCGCCATTAGGAACAATGGTCCTTCAAGGGACTCAATGGCCTCTCTCTGACCACTGTTAGGATTGAACCCATGTAATCGAAATAAAGCTTCTAATGTTAAATTTAATTCTCCCTCCATGATCTTCCCCCATTTAAATAGTTTATAAATGAACATGATATAATGGTAATATTTTACCATGAAATTCTAGTTTTCCCCCTAAAAATATATTAATTTAATGCAGAAGAACTACTATATCGTAATTTTTTAAAAATCAGCATGCATCTCTATATAATGATTACAATTGAATTTATAACTGTACTTTTATGGAATACCCTTTGTTAATTCAAATATTGTAGGGATTAAAACATATTTCCAACAAATTTTTTAACATATAAGTAATTTCCACATATACATATTTAGAAAAATTAAAGGTGTGGTGATTAAATGGAAGGTAAAATCGTGTGCTTTAGCGCCGCAGATAATCACTCAAGAGCAAATTTTAAAAAAACGGTATTAAATTGCATTGATTTAAATGATCTAGAAACTAAATTTTTCAAAATTGATAAGCCTTCAAATATCCAACATGTTTCAATATGGGGCGCACGTTCTGAAAAGCTTTGGAACGAATTAAATACTAATGACGTTATACTGTTTTATGCTAATTATCAATTTATTTCATATGGTACCTTAATGTGTAAAATACAAAGTAAGGAAATTGCAGAATATTTGTGGGACGAAAAAGCTTATAAAAATTTGGTTATTATGAGCCCACATGTAAAAATAGGTTGTTCTAGAGAGAAATTTTGGAAGGCCTTTAATTATGCAGATAAATTTTATATTTTGGGACTTAGAATCCCCTTTGTTAAAAGACAGAAAGAAATTGTCTCTGAATATGGAAGTATACAAGCCTTTTTAGAATATGCGTTGGATTTGGATAAGATGGACTTGCCAAATTTTTAATAAAATCAAAAAGGAAGTAGGGTCGGGGGAGTTTGTTTCCTGCCTTTTTTAATGACCCTTTCTTGGTCCTTTAGCACTAATATTCTTGGATTCAATTCTAGGTCCTTCTTTTCAGATTTCTTTCTCCCAATAATATAAATCCATAGCTTATTTTACCCTGATTTTTCGTTATCTAGGCGGCGTTCCTTTTTAAGAAAAACTGTAACACCTTTAATTCACAATTTAGAGTTCCTTTAGCTTACTCCACTTCATCCATTGTTTGTATTGAAGTTTTAAATTTACATATTTGCTGGAACTGTTAATCATGGGATTTTAATCTCCACTGCCCTGCCAATAAGAAAAATCCACTTTATTGGTGGATTTACATTTCTTCATCATATTCATCATCGTCTTCAATGGGTTTCTTTTTTGTATGCAATTTAATCCATAAATTGATATCACGAGTAACTTTTTTATCCATACGAAATCCAATTAAAATAATCGTTGCACCTAAACCAATTAGTAAAACGGTGTTACTTAGTGTAACTATAGACTCTTGGGATGAGGGTGTATGAACAAAAGGAATCCAAGTTATGAAAGAGATTGCAATAAAATATGAGATAGCTTTCGCTTTGTTAAGGCGCTTGATTTTACCTGCAACTAGTATATTATTAAAGAGTTTCTTATCATATGGTTCTAATGCAAAGTCAAAAATATCTGATGCAACAAATGCAAATGCTGAGAGAGAATAACATGTGATTTGCCATTCATTTAACAGTATTAAGCCGGTACAATACAATATCCCCATCATAACTAATCCAGAACCAATAAACTTAATTATGCTATTAGCTTCATACATACTGAACCACCCCCAATTCATCTTATTCTTTTAATGAAAGGAATATTTGTCCTAATAAAACTTTTTTATCTATTGCCATACTATCCTTGGCATTTCCCCAACACACGGCATAAAAATTTATTTACTATTGAAGATTAGAAACATGGTTTATTTTTTTCAATAGAAAAAGCCGCCATTGCTGGTGGCTTACAATTTTATTTTTTGAATGTAAAACCCGAAATACGTGATAAGTACCGTATACGGTGTTTTATTTTTAGCTAAATTTTTGTTTAAAAGACTTTAGAAACATGACCTCAGCTTTTATGACATCATAAAATCGTTAACCAGGCTGTTGATAAATTTTATTAAGCATTTCACAATTTTAGTCTTGATAAGGTGAGATACTACATTTTTTATCCCTTAATGCACTAAGAAGTGCCGTTTCAATATCGTAAATCAGTTCAACAATTCACGTAAAAAAGCAAGTCTTCTTGGGCTTACCTTCCCCGTTTTGTCCAGCCAATTCATATAAAAGAATAAAAAATAATTTTAAGTGCATGTATTTATTCACTCACACAGTTGTACTTAATTACTCGCATGGGTATTCATTTAATTATAAAAAAAGTATTTTTAAAGGCTGTCTTAAGTAGGCAGCCTTTTAGTTTTGATTGTTCATGCACAAACCCGAAACCCAAGGTTAATAAGAAATTTCTTACTTTCTTATCTTTTGAAAACGGTGCCTTTATTCCACTCATACTCTTCCTAATATTTTAAGAAGTGGATCTGATTCTTTTTCCATTTCTTCATTCAGCATTAAAGCCAATTTACTTCTAGCACTCGGGGACAGCCCTAATTCACCGGCGAATTTATGAAATATTTCACTATATTTTTGATATACCAATATGGCTTTATTTTGGTCTTTATTTACCGCTCCGCTGTTATTCGTATACTCTACTATCAAACCTTCTTTATTAATGATGTCACGGCATTTCTGCATGTTTGCAATGGCATCTGCCACAATAGAAACGGTATGGACATCGGTATTGTTTAAAAAGTCAGTTGGCAATGATTCAATGATTTCCATATAAGCCTTCTTCCCTTTGCTACATAAATCAGTAGGCGGTGTCTGGGTTATGTGTTTCTTGCCTTTTAGGG
Source organism: Neobacillus sp. NRS-1170 (assembly GCF_050468025.1). Lineage (NCBI taxonomy): Bacteria > Bacillati > Bacillota > Bacilli > Caryophanales > Bacillaceae > Neobacillus > Neobacillus sp. NRS-1170. The sequence continues at coordinate 32,128 of NZ_JBITPF010000030.1, forward strand.
TATCCTCCGCATTTTTCCTATTGATCCGTTCATCTTTTGTCATGGCTCCAGTTCTTAATGATACTGGCTTAACTTTGCTCATTATAAAAACCTCCTTTAAGGTCTCTGTAAAATAAAAATTTGAGTCAATGGGGGCCGCGAGGTATCCAAGCAAACGGCAAAAAACATTTTATCCCCCGGGGGGTATATCAATTTCCCTTTATTACGATAGAACACTAAAGCGCTTGCAACTGTTACTGTCTCTGCCTTGTTCCGTTAAAAATCAGTGTAATTTATTCCATGCCCTATTGGGATGAATCAATTGAGCTGAATGAATGATACGATACCAGCTAATTCATCTCGTGGTATCTCTCCTCTGTCTGCCATCTTATGATGATAGGCACATAAGGTTATAAGGTTACTATCCTCTAATCGTTTATCCCATCCTTCATTAAGTGGTACGATATGATGGACTTCTAGGTTATTGAAATTATATTTAGTCTGTGTGTAATACTGTTCACGCAAACATATCTGGCATAGATATTTGTCCCGTTGCCTTATCCATTTGCTTTTGTTCACCCATAGCCTTGACCATCTGAATCGATTCAGATCATTGGATTCCTTCTTCCGTTTCAGCTGCTGCTTACTAGGGCATTTATAATTCCTCTGGTGGATTCCTCCGCAATAATGACAAGACTTTAACACTGTTTTAACCACCTCCTTCTTCAACTAGAATTAACTATATAAAGGACATAATCACCTTTGATAATTATTTTATATTTACAAAATCAACTGACATTAGTGACAGAACTTAATAATCCTAGAACCATAAGGAATTGAAATGTCAGTTTACCGAATGACACACAGTTGCTACTTTGACATTACTACTCACAAGAAGTGTATTTATAAACAAGTGTAAGATTATCTGTCAATGCGTCAATTGTGTGTCAAGTGAACTATCTGATGCAATGAACTATTATGCCTCTAAGGATTAATACTAGTGTCTGTAATGTCAGTATGTTTCCAAAAAATAGGGTTTACTAAAATCATTTCTTTTCTTTTTATTTTATAAAATTTAATAAAGTTTCTTTTTTGTAATTTCAATAAGATTAAATTAAACTCATCAGCTTTAATGCTGTAATTAACGGCTCTTCCGACTTCTCTTCGTTCAACATGCCCATTAGATAAAATTGCTCGTTTTTTAATGTGATGCCATACTCGTTTTTCTTCATTATTTGAACCGCTTTTTAACATTCCGAAGGTTGCTAAATAATGTATTTTAAAGTATTCCAATAGTAGAGTGCCTTTGTAAACAGTATCCGAATTAATAATTAATGGAATACTATTCAAATGGCAATGTTCTGAGATATGAAGCAAAGCGATTAATCTACCGATTTTACCCGGTAATTTACTCATCCATTCTTTTGCATGTCCATAGCCAAAATCTGAACCGTCTCTCATTAGTTCTTCGCAGTCTTGACATAAAGCATCAAATCCCTTTTGGGCTTCTATGTCAAATAAAAGAACTTCTTTTTTTTGCTCTAAAGATAATAACTTATCTATAAAAGCTTCATAGGCACATTCACATTTTTCGCTTACTGGCTCTGTTACTATTCTTCTATAACCTACATTACTTTTTGGAATTGAATATAAGAAACGTTGTGGTAATCCTCTGGAATGAGAATATTCATCAAAGTCTTTTAGTGCTCCCGGCTGAATGGTAGCTCCAATAGTAAGCAAAGGTTCTTCTAAACGTTCGCTCCTTCCTCTTCGATCAATAATAACACTTTCCCCATCGTATCCTTTTAAGTAAATATCAAAATTTGGTTTTTCACTGTATCTGCCTAAAAGTGTAGCAATCAATCCACCTTCAGGTGTTAACATTGACATTGTTTCATCATTATTTTGCATTATAGTAACTAGTTGCTCAGGTGTAACATCATCCGCAATAATACGACCTTGGGAAACATATGGCATAGCGTTCAATTCTTCATTTAATTCATATATTTCTTTTTGAATAGCCTTTGCTTTTTCAATATCTTTTTCTTTTGAAGCATATTTTTCTAATTCAACAATTCTACCATGCAAAACTCTTCGATCTGATTGATTATTATCGAAAGCATTTTTTTGTTTTATCATGCTATTTTTCTCATGTTTCTTAATTGGTTTTATCATTCTTTTAAACCCTTCAGACTTTCTACTTCCAGGATCCATAGCTGTAATAATATAAGTATTAATTGGTTCAAGCCAACCTTTTCTAAGCTGAATAATAAATTTTCCTACATTTGTAGTTGATAAAACCGAAAAAACAAGCAAAGCTAAAATATCACGTGGAACTTGAATATCTTCGGACACTGCTTCAATAAAATTTCTTAAAATTGAAGGGAAAATATCTGTGGGAAATGCCACTGTTTCATATTCCGCAAAATCTTCGATTTCTCCCCACTCTTCATTTGTTTCGGTAGAATTAACAATTGAAGGTGAATAAATTTCAGGAATTAACCCATGTTTATGCAAAATTTCAACATTAGCTAAATCTTTCATTTACGCTAACCCTCTCTATAAAGCGTTTTACTTCTACAAGTGTATATGGACATACATCATCCTCCTGTAAACAATAAATCCAATATTTTATTTGTTCTTTAAAATGATATAAATCACCAAAATTATCTAGGTCTTCTAAATTTTTAATAGTAATTATTTTCTGTTCAATTAAATTCAACATAGCGTTTAAATAATTTAATTGTTCAATGATTCGGCTTTTTATTGCTTTAAGGAAAATTTTATTTTTAAATTTCTTTTGTTTTTGTAAATGAAGATATTGTTCTTCCTTAAGGTTAAAATCTTCAATTACTAATTGAACCGCTTCTTTAAATTCAATATTATTCGCAAGCATAACTACATTAATAACATCGCCTGCTTTACCGTTGTTGCAACCACTAAAACATTTAAATGTGTTTGTTTTAGGATAGACCGCAAAAGATGCCTTTTGATCTGAATGAAATGGACATTTTGCTGAAATACTCCGTCGATTTGGATTTTTTGCTTTGAAATTTGTATACCGCTCCAATACTTCTATAATCGAAATTTCCTCTTTAATTTGTGTGACAGTAATCATATTTCTATGTTCCCACCATTCTTTTTAACATTTATTGACCATCGATTGATATAATCCACTACTTGATTTCGATTAAATAAATATTTCTTCCCTATCCTTAAAGTGGGAAAATCTGGATTGTAAATAAACAATTTTTCTACAGTCGGGCGACTTAGTGAAAGCATTTTACAAAGTTCCTTTATATCGATTAGCAATGTTTGTTGTTCGATTTCCTCGATACGTTTACGAACTTCTTCTAAGTAGATAGCTTTTGCTGTATCTTGATCCAACGAAACATTAAACATTTGCAAACACCTCCGGATGGATTATTAATTTATATTTACTTTTTGCAACCATTGGAAAAATATACATTTTTTGTTCTGCTTTTGCAAATTATTTTTTATTGTTTTACTTTTGCAACCATATGAGTTAAAATAATATAGAATTTGGAGTAGAAAGAGGTAAATAACGTGGCCGATTTTGGAGATAGATTAAGAAGATTAAGGAAGGAAAAAGGACTTACTATTAGAAAACTAAGTGAATTGTCAGGTGTTGCACATTCTTACCTTTCTCAAGTTGAAACAGGTAAACGAGGAATCCCAAAAGTAGACACGCTTGAAAAGATTGCTAGTGGTCTTAATATTCCATCAGTTGATTTACTAATGCTTGCAGGATATCTCCCTATTGAAAAAGTGGGTTATGCGGATGATAAAGACGAATTTATAAAGGGTGAAAGTGAACGAGAAAGTCACTTATTTACTGAGAGGAAAATTGAAACTCGCGCATTACCAGATGCACATGATCTTGATTATTTATTAAGTTCTAAACATGAGATATATTTTAAGAACACGCTTTTGAACAATTTAGAGAAATCAAAGATAAAAAAGTTAATCGAAATCATTTTAGAGTATTGAAAGGAGGTGATTATAGATGGCTACATTTAGAAAGTTACCAAGCGGAAAATGGCAAGCACGTGTATCAAAAGAAGGGAAAGAGTTCAGTATTGGTACTTATCGCACGAAAAAAGAAGCTGAAATAGAAGCTGCTAAAGTAGAAGAACGAATTTATTACGGACAAACCTTAAATGATAGGAATATGTTATTTGGAGAAGTAGTCAAAAATTGGCTTGAACATAAAAAAGCAAATGTAAAGGAGTCCACGTTTGCGCAGCTTGAAGTGATCATTCGAAATCATGTTTTACCCACTTTTGAACATAAAAAAATCATGACAATTCATAGACCTGAAATAAAAAGATGGATTGCCAAATTTGGTGAACTTGATGAAAACGGCAAAGAAAAATATTCATTTGGTTCAAGGTTAAAATATCTTTCAGTTATGAAGAGTATTTTGCATTATGCTGTTCATGAACTTGAAGTGCTTGAAAAAAATCCTGCTGATAAATTAAGGGTTCCTGTTCAGGATAGTGTAGCAGTAAAAAAAGATGAAGAAGTAAAATATTTTAGCCTTGAAGAATTAAACAAGCTTTTGGATTTCATGAAGACATATAAACATCAGCGCTTTCCGGATTATCAGCTTTATTACATGCTTATGTACTTTTTAAGCAAAACCGGTTTAAGGATATCTGAAGCTTTAGCTTTAAGATGGGAAGATATCGATGATGATAAGATAACGATCGATAAACAAACAAGCCGGGATGATAATAACAAAGTAAAATTAACAACATTAAAAAATGCTGCTTCTTATCGAACTATTAAAATTGACCAAGATTTAATCCGTGAATTAAAAAAGTTTAAGTTGAAGCAAAATGAATTGGTTTTAGGAGATCCAAGATTCCGCAAAAATGAAGATGGCATCATTTTTCAAAATTATAACGGACACTATTTAACACCTTCTATCATTCGAGAAACAATCCAGAAGTACTGTAAAAAAGCAGGGGTTGAATATAAAGGCACACATGTTTTCAGGCACACACATGCTGTATTGCTTCTGGAATCAGGTGCAAGTCTAAAATATGTATCTAATCGATTAGGGCATAAAACCATCAAAACAACAGCCGATACTTATCTTGCTATTACGGAAAAAATTGAAGAAGACGAACTTCAAAAGTTCGCCTCCTACATTCAAAGATAAATTCAAATCGGCACGATATCGGCATGCCGACAATTTAAAGATTTATTAAAACCCCTCAAACCCTGATACACAAAGGTTATTTCTTTGTTATCCGATAGAACCTTCCATTTCGAACTTGATCAAGCGATTCATCTCAACGGCATATTCCATTGGCAGTTCTTTAGTAAATGGCTCGATGAAGCCCATGACGATCATTTCAGTTGCTTCCTGCTCGGAAATACCGCGGCTCATCAAGTAGAAAAGCTGCTCTTCTGAAACCTTGGAAACCTTGGCTTCGTGCTCAAGTGAAATATTGTCATTTAGGATTTCGTTGTAAGGAATTGTATCCGAAGTTGACAAATTATCCATAATCAATGTATCACACTCGATGTTAGCACGTGCGCCATCCGCTTTACGGCCGAAGTGAACGACTCCACGGTAGGTTACCTTACCACCGTGCTTAGAAATCGATTTAGATACGATCGTTGATGAAGTATTTGGAGCTAAGTGAATCATTTTCGCTCCGGCATCCTGGTGCTGTCCTTTACCGGCAATTGCAATCGATAAGGTCATACCGCGTGCGCCTTCACCTTTTAAAATAACCGCAGGGTACTTCATTGTTAACTTAGAACCGATATTACCGTCGATCCATTCCATAGTTGCATTAGCTTCACATACTGCACGCTTCGTAACTAGATTAAACACGTTGTTTGCCCAGTTTTGAATCGTCGTATAACGGCAGTAAGCATCCTTTTTAATGATGATTTCTACAACAGCACTGTGAAGCGAGTTTGTTGTATAAACAGGAGCTGTACAGCCTTCTACATAGTGTACGTGTGCGCCTTCGTCAACAATAATTAACGTACGCTCAAACTGACCCATGTTTTCTGAGTTAATGCGGAAATACGCTTGAAGCGGTGTATCCACTTTAACACCTGGCGGTACATAGATGAAAGAGCCGCCGGACCAAACAGCAGAGTTTAATGCAGCAAACTTATTATCAGTTGGTGGAATAACTTTAGCCCAGTGCTCGCGGAAAATGTCTTCATTTTCTTTAAGCGCGGAATCTGTATCTTTAAAAACGATTCCTAGTGCTTCAAGGTCTTCCTTCATGTTATGGTAAACAACCTCTGATTCATATTGTGCAGATACCCCAGCAAGATACTTTTGCTCAGCTTCAGGAATACCTAATTTATCAAAAGTTGCTTTAATTTCTTCAGGTACTTCGTCCCATGACTTCTCTGACTTCTCAGATGGTTTTACGTAATACGTAATTTCATCGAAATTTAAAGAAGCCAAATCTCCGCCCCATTGCGGCATTGGCATATTGTAAAAATGCTCAAGTGATTTCAAACGGAAATCCAACATCCATTGCGGCTCGCTCTTAAGCTTTGAAATCTCTTCAACAATTTCCTTTGTCAATCCACGCTTTGATCGGAATATGGAAACGTCTTTATCGGCAAAACCATATTTATAATCACCGATTTCAGGCATTTTTTTTGCCATTATCGTGTCCTCCATTCATAAACGAGAGGGGCTTTCAAACCCCTGCCGTTCTATTGTTGTTCCTCTTCCTTTAAACTCTTTTCCATTGCCTTCCAAGCAAGTGTGGCACACTTAATTCGGGCTGGAAATTTGCAAACACCTTGAAGTGCCTCGATATCGCCTAAATCGATATCGTCATCATCGTAATCTTTTCCCTGCATCATATCGGAAAAAATCTGCGCCAGCTTTAACGCTTCTTCGATTGTTTTACCTTTAATAGCCTGCGTCATCATTGAAGCGGATGACATGGAAATCGAGCAGCCTTCCCCTTCCTGTTTTGCGTCAACCACGATCCCATCTACCACCTTAAGGGTTAAGCGAATGCGGTCGCCGCAAGTTGGGTTGTTCATATCTATCGTATGGCTGCCATCTTCCAAAACCCCGCGATTGCGAGGATTTTTATAATGATCCATAATAACTTGACGGTACAGTGTATCTAAATTATTAGAAGACATCGCTGAAATACTCCTTTGTTTTGACAAGCCCTTCAACAAGTTTATCAATATCTTCTTCGGTATTATATAAATAGAAGCTTGCACGAGCGGTTGCAGAAGCTTTTAACCATCTCATCAGCGGCTGGGCACAATGATGTCCGGCGCGGACTGCGATTCCCTCCGCATCTAGAACTGTCGCAACATCGTGCGGGTGAACGTCTGCTAGATTAAACGTTACAAGTCCTGCACGCTTTGCCGGATCAAGCGGGCCATAAATGGTCATGCCTTCAACCGTTGACATTTTTTCTAAAGCATAGGCTGCAAGCTTATGTTCATGCTCGGCAATATTGTCTAATCCCACTTCATTTAAAAAGTCGATAGCAGCACCTAGACCGACAGCACCTGCAATAATCGGTGTACCGCCTTCGAACTTCCACGGTAGTTCTTTCCATGTTGATTCGTATAATTGAACGAAATCAATCATTTCGCCGCCAAACTCGATTGGTTCCATTTTTTCAAGCAAATGTTTTTTCCCATAAAGAACACCAATGCCGGTCGGACCGCACATTTTGTGTCCTGAAAAAGCAAAGAAATCACAATCTAAATCTTGAACATCAATTTTCATATGCGGGGCACTTTGCGCACCATCCACTACCATAATCGCTCCATTTTCATGGGCAATTTGGGCGATTTCTTTGACTGGATTGATGACACCAAGAACGTTAGAAACCTGCATCACCGAAACAACTTTCGTATTCGGTGTTACTGTTGCTCGTACATCCTCGAGTGAAATCGTTCCATCCTCTTGAAGTGGAATATACTTCAATTGGGCACCTGTTCGTCTGGCAACCTGCTGCCAAGGAATGATATTACTATGATGCTCCATATAGGTAATAACGATTTCGTCGCCTTCCATCAGGTTCGCCGCCGCATAGCTTGCAGCAACTGTGTTGATGGAAGTAGTTGTGCCTCTTGTAAAAATAACTTCTTGAATCGACTTGGCATTGATGAACTTACGAACTTTTTCACGGGCACCTTCGTAAGCATCAGTAGCTCTTGTTCCTAGTGTATGCACACCGCGGTGGACATTGGAATTGATTTCACGATAATATTTTTCAACGGTTTCAATAACCTTTAGGGGCTTTTGGGAAGTTGCTGAACTATCCAAATATACTAAAGGCTTGCCGTTAACCTCTTGATCTAAGATTGGAAACTGTTTGCGAATTTCCCCGATATTCATTAGCGTACTTTCCTTTCAATCACTTCAGTTAGCTGTTTCTTTACTCCTTCAATCGGAAGCTGGTTTACAACTGGAGCAAGGAAGCCATGAATAACTAAGCGTTCAGCTTCTTTTTTCGGAATTCCACGGCTCATCAAATAATAGAGCTGGATTTTGTCAACACGGCCAACTGACGCTGCATGTCCTGCAGTTACATCGTCCTCATCAATGAGGAGAATTGGGTTGGCATCGCCGCGTGCTTTTTCGCTAAGCATCAATACGCGTGATTCCTGCTCTGCATTTGATTTAGAAGCGCCATGTTCAATTTTGCCGATTCCGTTGAAAATGGAAGAAGCACTATCCTTCATTACGCCGTGCTTTAAGATATAACCTTCTGTATGTTTACCAAAGTGGACGACCTTTGTAGTAAAGTTTTGTGTTTGCTCTCCGCGTCCAACCACAACTGTTTTCGTGTCGGCATATGCGCCGTCACCAAGAAGGTTTGTTGTATTTTCGGAAATCGTATTGCCTTCATTCATTAAACCTAGTGCCCATTCAATCCGAGCATCTCTGCCAGCAACACCGCGGCGGTTCACGTAGGTAGTGATTCCTTTTGCCAGGTAATCAACCGCACCATATTGGACCTTCGCATTACTATTGGCAATGACTTCAGTTAGAATATTGGCTAGTGTATTCGTTTCTTCCATCGTTGAAATATAGTTTTCAACGTACGTTACGGAGCTGTTGTCATCCGCCACGACAATCACATGATTGAATAGATTCGCTTGGGCATCATCCTGTACAAACACCGCTTGAATTGGTTCAGAGATTTCAACATTTTTAGGAACGTATAAGAAAGCTCCCCCATTCACAAGCGCAGCGTGAAGGGCCGTTAAACGGTGCTCATCAGCGTTAATAGCCTGAGTCATATAGTACTTTTTCAATATGTCGCCATGATTCTTTGCAGCGGTAAAAATATCGGTAAAAATAACACCCTTTGCTTTTAGATCTTCTGATAAAGATAAAAAGCCAGGAGTTTGATTTCGTTGAATGTATAAGTTCTTATTCTCTTCAACTAATGCTTTTACTTCCTCTGGAAGTTCAGCTAGTGAATTGTAAGCAGCACTTTTTACAACATGCTGATTAAATTGTGTGAAGTTCCATTTATCAATTTTCGTTTTGTCAGGGCGAGGCATTGGTAATTCTTCGAAATGTTCTAATGCCTTTAGACGAAGCTCTGCAAACCAGGCAGGTTCGCCCGTCTCTTTTGAAAAAGAACTCACAAACCCTTTATCAAATGGTAATTTTGTTTCTGTTGTCATTGTAATCCTCCTAACTGCTTACGCTTCTTGCCCAACTGTTTCATCTTCAATGCCGAGCTCTTTCTTGATCCAGTCATATCCTTCTGCTTCTAAGCGTTGTGCCAGCTCTGCGCCGCCTGATTTCACAATACGGCCTTGCATCATAATATGCACATGGTCAGGAGTGATATAGTTTAAAAGACGTTGATAGTGAGTAATAATTAAGCAGCCAAAGTCTTCGCCGCGCATTTCATTAACACCCTTTGAAACAACCTTTAGAGCGTCAATATCAAGACCAGAGTCAATTTCATCTAAAATCGCAATTTTTGGTTCCAGCATCATCAATTGCAGGATTTCGTTACGCTTTTTCTCACCGCCGGAGAAGCCTTCATTTAAGTAACGCTGTGCCATATCTAAATCCATTTCTAAGAATTCCATTTGCTTATCCATTTTGCGAATAAACTTCATTAAAGAAATCTCATTGCCTTCACCTAAACGGCTATTTAGGGCTGAACGTAAAAAATCGGCATTTGTTACGCCGTTGATTTCACTTGGATATTGCATTGCAAGGAAAAGACCTGCGCGAGCACGCTCATCAACTTCCATTTCCAGAACGTTTTGACCATCTAATGTGATGCTGCCGCTTGTTACTTCATATTTTGGATGCCCCATGATTGCGGAAGATAAAGTGGATTTACCTGTTCCGTTAGGACCCATAATTGCGTGAATTTCTCCACCTTTTATTTCAAGGTTTACACCCTTTAAGATTTCTTTCCCATCAATTTCTACGTGTAAATCCTTGATAGTTAAAGTTGATCCAGCCATATTAATACCTCCGAAAAGAATGTTTTGTATCTTGTAGATCAAAGGAGATCTATAACTCTATTCTCATTTTATTCTCATTCCAATCTTATAACAAATGAAATGTATTAGCAACTCTTAAACAGTAAAAACCAAGCAGCTATTTTCATTGAGGCTGTCCTAAATGAGAATGAAAAGAGTTGTTTTTAAAAAATTCAGATAACTATCCAATTATGTAAAAACACTCGATTAAAATAATACCTCATTTTTTTAATAATTGCCAAGTCGATTCAAGTATAAAGTCTTTTGTATTTTTACCCATTTAGGTTGATTCATGTATCCTCAGTTTCTACCTATTTATATGAAAAAGCAGGCTCACATCGCCTGCTTTTTCATAGTAATTATTCAGATACCGGTACAACTGCACCTTTGTATTTTTCAAGGATAAAGTCTTGGATTTCTTTTGAATGAAGTACTTCAACAAGTGCTTTGATTGCTGGCTTGTTTTCATCACCTTTACGAACTGCAATTACGTTTACATATGGTGATTCTTTATCTTCAATCGCAATGGAATCTTTAACTGGGTTTAAGCCCGCATCAATCGCATAGTTTGAGTTGATTAGAACTGCATCGCCTTCGCCATTGTTATAGATTTGTGGTAATAATTTTGCTTCATAGTTTGCATCAAATTTTAAATCCTTAGGATTTTCAACAACGTCTTTCAATTCAGCTTTTGTTTTATCAATGCCATCTTTAAGCTTGATTAGACCTTCTTTTTCAAGCAATGAAAGGAGACGGCCGTGGTCTGCTACAGAGTTGCTCATGATCAGGTGGGCACCTTTTGGAAGGTCGCTTAGTTTTTTGTATTTCTTAGAATAAACACCAATTGGCTCGATATGGATTCCGCCAGCATTGACAAAATTATATCCAAACTCTTTATTTTGAGACTCTAAGTAAGGAATGTGCTGGAAATAGTTAGCATCAAGTTCTTTTGAAGCAAGAGCTTTGTTTGGTAAAACATAGTCAGTGAAGGTTGTAATTTTTAAATTAATCCCTTTTTCTTTTAAAAGCGGTGCTGCTTTTTCAAGAATTTCAGCGTGGGGAACAGTAGATGCCCCGACAACTAATGTTGTTGTTTTGCTGCCCTTTTCAGTAGTACCTTCTGATTTTTCTTCAGATTTACCGCAAGCTACCAGCGCAAGTGCAAGTGTTAGTGCTAAAAGTACTGTTAACCATTTTTTCATTTTAACCTCTCCTTTTTATCTTTTATCTAATTTTGAAGTGATGAAATCACCAATAAATTGAATCACAAACACAATAAGTAAAATGACGACTGTTGCCATAAAGGTGACATCATTTTGGTTTCGCTGGTACCCATAGTTGTAAGCGAGACTTCCTAATCCGCCTGCCCCAATCGCTCCTGCCATCGCCGTGTAACTGACAAGGGCAATAGCTGTAACGGTAATCCCTGAAATGAGTGCCGGCATTGATTCCGGAAGAAGCACCTTCCAGATAATCGTACCAGTTGTTGCCCCCATTGATCTGGCTGCTTCAATGACTCCTTTATCAATCTCCCTGAGTCCAATTTCCACCATCCGCGCATAAAACGGCGCAGCACCAATTATTAATGAAGGCAATGCAGCATTAACGCCAATCATTGATCCAACCAATATCGTAGTTAACGGAATTAATAACACGATTAAGATTATAAACGGTATGGAACGGAAAATATTCACGATTGTACTGAATACAGCGTTAATCGGTTTATTTCCCCATAAGTTTCCATTAGAAGTAAGAAATAATATTAATCCAAGCAAGGTCCCTAAAATAAAGGTTGCAAGCACCGAAATCCCCGTCATATATAGGGTATTTTTTGTTTCTTGCCACAGAATAAGCCAATCTACATTTGGAAAATACTCCTTAATCATTTGCTACCACCTCCACTCCTACCTGCTGAGAACGGATAAAGTCAACTGCATTCATGACTTCTTTTTCGTCCCCATCGATATGGATGAAAAGCGTACCATATGAACCACTTTGCGTTTGTGATATTTTCCCCTGCAGGATATTTACCGTAATATTGTTATTTCTAATTAAATTAGTGATGACCGGCTGCTCAGCAGATTCCCCAATGAAGGTTAGTTGGACAATCAGACCGGATTGATAGCGTTCAAGCAAATGCTCTGCAGTATCCTTTGTTTCTTCCGGCTCTGTCACCTGTTGGACGAATCGTTTTGTAATCGGCTGCTGAGGGTTTTTAAATACATCGAGTACTGAACCAAGCTCAACCACTTTTCCGCTTTCCATTACCGCAACACGGTGGCAGATTTTTCGAATGACATGCATCTCATGTGTAATCAATACAATGGTTAAGCCAAGCCGTTTATTAATATCAACTAATAATTCCAAGATTGAATCCGTTGTTTGCGGATCGAGCGCGGAGGTTGCTTCATCACATAGCAAAACCTTTGGGTTATTCGCGAGTGCCCTGGCAATTCCGACCCGCTGCTTTTGCCCGCCGCTCAGCTGTGAAGGATAAGCATTTTCTCTGCCTTCAAGGCCAACGAGCTTAATGAGCTCATTAACTCTTTTTTGTCTTTGTGAGCTTGGCACTCCAGCTATTTCTAATGGAAAAGCAATGTTTTCGCTGACTGTCCTTGACCAAAGAAGGTTAAAATGTTGGAATATCATGCTGATTTCCTGGCGTGCCTTTCGAAGTTCGCTGCCCTTAATTTTTGAGATAACACGACCGGCTACCGTTACGCTTCCATCGGTCGGCAGCTCAAGTCCGTTGAGCATACGTATTAAAGTACTTTTCCCAGCACCGCTATATCCAATTACTCCGAAAATTTCTCCTTCTTTAATTTCCAGGTTGACTTCATCGACGGCTTTTAGCTGCCCCTGTTTCGATGGATAGATTTTTCGGACATTTTTTATCGAGATCATAGATTCGTTTCACCTACTTTTTATCCTGTTTACTTAAAATTCTGAAATTACAACCTATTACTTGATTATAGGGTTTGATTGATTGGTAGAAATATTCCTATTTTAGGAAAATAAAAAGCCCTTCTGCACAGGCAGAAAGGCATTATTAATATAACCTTTCTCCCATCTCCCAAAGCAAACGCTTTGTGTGAATTGGCACCATTTCAATAAATTGACGGTTGCCGGGTTTCATCGGGCACATCCCTCCACCTCTCTTGATAAGAGCATCCTATATATTCAATTAACACGTTAAATTATTTAAGTAATTATTTTACGAAAATTATCGTACCACGGATAAAAAGGAGTGTCAATGAAATTTTTTAAAAAAAGAATTTAGGAAATATTAAACATTTGCTTTTAACGAAGTTAAGCCTGTTGCAGACTCAATCGCGGATTCTAGATCTTCAATCAAATCCTCGACGTTCTCGATACCAATTGATAGGCGGATTAAATCTTCTGATACTCCTGCTGCCTTAAGGCCTTCAGAATCTAACTGCTGATGAGTAGTACTAGCCGGATGAATGATTAAGCTTTTTGCATCCCCAACATTGGCAACATGAGCCCATAAAGAAAGGGAATCAATAAGCTTCGCTCCTGCTGCTTTTCCACCCTTAATTCCGAAAATAACCATAGATCCTGCACCTTTTGGCAAATATTTTTTTGCTAAGTCGTGATCAGGATGTGTTGTATGCCCTGGATAGGAAACCCACTCTACGGAAGGGTGATTTAATAAATATTCAACGACTTGGTTTGTATTGGCGATATGCTCTTTCATGCGAACATGCAGTGTTTCAAGACCAAGTGTAAACAAGAAAGCATTTTGTGGACTTAAGGCTGGTCCAAGGTCACGAAGGAGCTGGACTCGCGCTTTGATAATATATGCTGCGGCCCCTAGTGCCTCTGCATAGATAAGATCATGATAGCTTGCATCTGGAGTAGTAAAGCCAGGGAATTTAGACGAATTCCAATCAAACTTGCCGCCATCAACAATGATGCCGCCTGTCGTGGTGCCATTCCCTAGGAGCCACTTGGTTGCGGAGTGTACCACAATATCTGCACCATGTTCAATTGGTCTGCAAAGGTAAGGTGTTGCAAAGGTATTGTCAACAATTAATGGGACTCCGGCCTCGTGAGCAATCTCGGCAATTTTTTCAATATCAAGAACTCGCAAGCTTGGATTACCAATTGTTTCAGCAAAGACTGCTTTTGTTTTTTGGGTAATAGCCGTGCGGAAGTTTTCCGGATTATCTGCATCTACGAATTTTACTTTAATCCCGTATTTAGGGAGAGTAACCGCAAATAAATTATAGGTTCCGCCATAGAGATTGGAAGCTGCAACAATTTCATCGCCTGCTTCGGCAATATTTAGGATTGCGAGTGTGATGGCAGCCATCCCGCTAGCGACTGCCAGGGCGCCGACGCCTCCTTCTAGAAGGGCAACACGTTCTTCAAATACGGTCGTGGTTGGATTATGAATTCGGGTATATATGTAACCTGGTTCTGCTAAGCTAAACAGGTTTGCTGCATGTTCTGTGTTTTTAAATTGATAGGCATTGTTTTGGTAGATTGGAACTGCGCGTGCTCCTGTCACGGGATCTGGTGATAATCCGCCATGAACACTTAATGTTTCAAACCGATACTTTTTTTGATTTTCAGCCATTACTCCCACTCCTTTTAAAATAAATACCCCCGCTTCAATAAGAAGAGGGGGTCTCTCTTCTTATCTTCCGAAGCCTTTTTCTGCTCCGCTGGAATTAGCACCTTGGTTGTCCAACCGGTTGCCGGGCATCATCGGGCCAGTCCCTCCGCCTCTCTAGATAAGATTACTTTATTTGACTGATTTATTGGTAGAATATTCTAAATTCAGCATACATGATGTCTAATTCCGAGTCAACACCTATGATTAAATTATTTTTGCAAAATCTTCCTGTGCTTTTGTGAGGTAAAAAAGGGATTCGAGCAGCAAGGTCGTTCTTAAAGGCGCTGATATGCTGAGCTTTAGAGTTCGTAACCTTTTCTTACCCTCGAGGAGTTGTGTTATTTCATTTAGATTGCCGCTAATTTCGTATTTAGCTGGTTGATTTTGAAGAGTAAAAATGGTTCCATTTTTTATTACTAGTTGAATGCACTGTTGATTGGTATTTATGTTCACTCGAAGGTCCACGTTTTCTATCAATGGAAGGATATGCCTTTGTTCTCTTACCTTTGTTAGAAAATTATTTAAAGCCTCTATCATTTTCACCACTCCGGTCCCATGCTTTTACTATTACTATTCATCATGGGGCGCTATTATCCTTTTAATAATGCTCGACAGTTATTGCGGGGGTCAGCGGAGGTAAGTGTCGAAATTGGTGGAATTGTTATAAATTGTTCAAATGTTTGTTGTTAAGGATGGGTGATATTTTTATAAAATTTAAAGTAGGAAAGGATGTGGATCATGGCTTTCAAACCTCGTATTGAGCCATTGGAATTAAGGATTCTTAGGATTTTAAACACACGAATGGAATTAACGGAGGAAGAAAGGAGGAATTATTTTAACCTTGAAAAAGGCTACCAGGGTGAAGTACAGTTTGATTTATTAACGGAGATATTGCAAAGTAATTGTTATATTTTAAATGATTTGCTTCTTGAAAGTAATAATAAGGATTTTCAAATTGATTCCTCTCTTATTTTTCAAGAACCACTTTATATTTTTGAAGTAAAAAATTATCAAGGAGATTTTATTTTTAAACCTGACCGGCTAGAGACGCTCTCAGGAAAGATATATCCAAATCCGCTTGACCAGCTGAAACGCACCAAAACCCTGCTCCGTCAATTACTCCAAAATCTGGGCTACAATATACCAATTGAAGGATATGTCGTTTTTAATAACCCCGAGTTTTTCTTGTACCAGGCACCCCTAAATGAACCCATTATTTATGCACCTCAGTTAAACACTTTCATGAAAAAATTAAATATGAAGCAGTCTAAATTGGGCATCCATCATAAAAAGCTCGCTGAAAAATTGGTATCTCTTCATAAAATTGTATCTCCTTATTCAAAACTGTGGGCTTATAGTTTTGAGGAGCAGCGAAAGGGAATGACCTGTTCTGCGTGCCATTCCTTTAATGTGTATTTGAGTGCAGGAAAATTAGTATGTGATGACTGCGGGTGCGAAGAGGAAATTGATGCTGCCGTATTGCGGAGTGTGGAGGAAATTAAGCTGTTGTTCCCGGAGATGAAGATTACTACTAATGTTGTGCGGGAGTGGTGTGTGGTGATATCAATGAAGAAAATCAGAAGGGTCTTAAAACAAAACTATAGTTCTACTGGTAGAAAAGAATATAGTTTTTTTTGAGGATGAAAAGAAAGATTGATAATAGTTTATTCACAGTGACCTCTAAGGGGTAGTATTATCTGTCACGGTCACTGTGGCTCTTTCATAGTAACCGTTGATGCTTTTTTACTCCGGCACGGGCTCTCTGCCTCTTTCTCAGTGACCGTTACCTCTTTTTTTGCCTCGGCACGGGCTCTCTGCCTCTTTCACAGTGACCGTTATCTCTTTTTTCACAACCACACGGACTCTCTGGCTCTTTCACAGTGACCGTTATCTCCTTTTTTACTCCGGCACGGGCTCTCTAGCTCTTTCACAGTGACCGTTTTCTCTTTTTTCACTCCCACACTGGCTCTCTGCCTCTTTCACAGTGACCGTTATCTTCTTTTTTACTCCGGCACGGGCTCTCTGC
The DNA here is from genome assembly GCF_050468025.1 of Neobacillus sp. NRS-1170. NCBI lineage: Bacteria > Bacillati > Bacillota > Bacilli > Caryophanales > Bacillaceae > Neobacillus > Neobacillus sp. NRS-1170. The sequence goes on from NZ_JBITPF010000030.1 coordinate 49,284, forward strand.
CTCTTTCAGAGTGACCGTTATATCTCCGTTATATCTTTTTTCACAACCACACGGACTCTCTGGCTCTTTCACAGTGACCGCAAAGACTATTTTTCACCTTTCATAGGCAATATCAATATTCATAAAAAAACAGATGCCCACAAAAAGCATCTGTTTCAGCTTATATACTGTCTTATTTTATCCAACAAAAACGGTACCGAATGAAAAGCATACAATGTCTCCATCACGACCCCGTTTTGTACGATCAGCAAACATGGGACACTTTCAACTGCAAAATCCACCGCTAAATCAGGATAAAAATTTAAATTCATTTTTCCCATTTCTATCTTTACCAGTTCCTCAACTACCAACAGCATTTTAGAGGCCAGCTGGCAGGTGCCGCACATTGGCGTATAAAAATAGACAAGCCCGGTTGCCTTTGATTTGAGGAAGGTGGTTAAATCATTTCGATTCCACTCATTCATTTCAGTTAGCTCATTTCTAAATACTCGGTATGAACGTCAATATTCGCTCCTAATAAAACCGTTGCTAGGTGATGCACAGGCGCTGTGGCTACTTCACGATACATCCGATCAATATATAAATGTTCCGCATGAGGAAATTCCCGTTTAAACTGCTTCCGAAGCTTTTCGCCGGCTTCATCGGCATCCACAAGGATATAGACATCCTTGTCTTCAAGAAATTCAATCAATTCGTCTAATTTTGTCAAACTGATGGTTCCATTTGTACAAATGATTTCAACGGGTTCCTTTAAAATACTCTTGACCTTATTTTTATCCGATTTTCCTTCGACAATAAGAACTTTGTCAACATACGTATCATTCATTATCCATCACCTGTAAAAGAAGTTGTTTTATGATAACATATTCCAAATTTTTCACAATGTGTGCCTGCTTCTTAGGTACGTTAACTATAGCATTATTGTCATCTCAAAAATAGGTTTTTGCTCATGGATGCTTTTCCGCCTTCTTCCCATTTTATTATAGCCTGCCCAAATTTAGTAGTAGAAAAAGTGGAAAATGTAAGAAAAGCACCTCCATGAGGTGCTTTAAAGCAAAAAATTAGTCTTCTTTAGTCATTTCTTCGTATTGTTCAGCAGTCATAAGCTTGTCTACCTCGCTGCTGTCGGATAATTCAATCACGATCATCCATGCTTTTTCATATGGTGATTCGTTCACGAACTCAGGGCTGTCACTTAAATCTTCGTTTACTTCAACAACTTTTCCGCTGACTGGTGCGTAAAGTTCTGAAACAGTCTTAACTGATTCAACGCTGCCGAATGGTTCGTCAGCGGTTACTTCGTCGCCCACTTCAGGAAGCTCAACGAAAACGATATCCCCTAACTCGTGCTGTGCAAAGTCCGTGATCCCGACGCGCACTTTTTCTCCTTCAACTTTTACCCATTCATGTTCTTCAGAATAACGTAATTCTTTTGGTGTACTCATTAGCAAAATCCCTCCATTGAATTATTCAAAAATCTATTATCGAAATAAATCGATTACCAGTTTTGCATAATGGCTATGTTACTTCAGCCACATTTTCTCAAAATCTTCTTCCTTAAAGCCAACGGTCACATGCTCTCCGTCTGTTAAAATAGGGCGTTTAATTAACATGCCATCGGAAGCCAATAAATCTAATAGGTCATCGTCTGTTGCCGACTTCATTCGGTCTTTAATACCTAACTCCCGGTATTTTTGACCGCTTGTATTAAAAAATTTCTTTAATTCCAAGCCGCTTTTTTGGTAAAACTCTTGCAACAATTCCCTTGATGGGGGATTTTCCACAATATGTACTTCTTCATAAGTAAGCTGATGGGCATCCAGCCACTTCTTTGCATTTCGACATGTTCCGCATTTCGGATACCAGTAAAAAGTTAATGACAACCGTTTCACCACCCTCTTTAGTCAAATGCATTTTATCACAGACAACTATAAAATCCTAATAGATGACACTCCCAAAAGGTAAAATTCGACACCTTTTGTAGAATTTCCTGCTTTTTAAAAAAATATTTAAATAAAAAGTTGTTTAAACTGGGCTGTTGATTTCCTCTCCAGGCGTTTTGCTCCAATCACCAGAGTAGGAACATGTTCTTTATCATAATCAAATAAAAAGCTCCCCTCAGGAAAAGAAGGGAGCCGCAATAAAAATTATACTACGTAACGTTCTGCTTCAATTACAACATCTGCTGCTTCACGTTTTTTCGCAATCACGTTGATTGGAGTGTGGCGAGTAAACTTGCGAAGGGAAGTGAGCATCATACGCAGGGTATCACCCTGTTCAATCGCAACAAGCGTTTCTCTTGCATGCTGTTCGATTTCATTAAAGGCTTCTTGACAGAAGATTTGAGTGTAAAGAAGCTTTTGCTTATTCTTTTCTAAGCCGTCTTTTGCAATCGCTTTTTCAGTACGTAAAACAACTGATTCCATCGCATAAACCTGTGAAGCAATATCCGCGATATTTGATAAGATTTCTTGCTCTTTTTCAAGCGCTTTGCCAAATTTTTGCGCTGCTAATCCTGCAGCTAATAGGCCAATTTTCTTCGCGTTTTTCACAAGATATTTTTCCTGTGCAAGCGGCTCATCGCCTGGCTCTTCCGGCATTAACATCATTAATTCCTCTTGAAGCGCCATTGCTTTTTGGAATAATGGAAGCTCGCCTTTAAAGGCCTTTTTCAAGAAGGTTCCTGGCACTAATAGGCGGTTGATTTCGTTTGTTCCTTCAAAAATACGGTTAATACGGGCATCACGATAGGCTCTTTCAATCGGATATTCCTGCATGAAGCCATATCCGCCGTGAATTTGTACGCCTTCATCTACTACGTAAGAAAGCACTTCACTGGCAAAGAATTTATTTACAGAACACTCGATTGCATATTCTGCGATGGAACCAGCAACCTTTTTAATGTCCTTCGCTTCTTCAGTTGATAGCTGGCCTTGATTGTTTTCATACAACCCAATTGTGCGGTAAACGGAGCTTTCAGCCGCATAAATTTTAGAAGCCATAGTGCCAAACTTTTCTTTTGTTAAATTAAATTGGGCAATTGGAGTCTTAAATTGCTTACGGCCATTTGCATATTTAACAGTCATTTCAAATGCCTTCTTAGAGCCGCCAACGCCGCCGACTGCTAACTTGTAACGGCCGATGTTTAAGATATTAAACGCAATGACGTGGCCCTTTCCATAATCGCCTAATAAGTTTTCTACTGGGACTGCTACATCTTCTAAAATAAGGGTACGAGTGGAAGAAGCCTTAATACCCATTTTCTTTTCTTCAGCGCCTGTTGAAACACCAGGGAAATCTCGTTCAACAATAAAGGCAGTGAAATGTTCGCCGTCAATTTTTGCATAAACTACGAAAACATCTGCAAAACCAGCATTGGTGATCCATTGCTTTTCACCGTTAAGGATATAGTGAGTACCGGCAGCATTTAATTTTGCCGTTGTTCTGGCACCAAGGGCGTCAGAACCTGAGCCTGGCTCAGTCAATGCATAGGCTGCAATTTTTTCACCAGAGGCAAGGGCAGGTAAATATTTTTTCTTTTGTTCGTCATTACCGAATAACACGATTGGCAGGGAACCAATTCCCACGTGCGCTCCATAAGAAAGGGAGAAGCCGCCAGCGCCGGACATTTTTTCGGTAATAACAGATGAAGTAATTTTATCTAAACCTAAGCCTTCAAACTCCTCTGGAACGTCTACCGCTAAAAGGCCAAGATCGCCCATTTTCTTTAATAACTTAACCGTACGATCAAATTCATGATTTTCTAAATGCTCGATTTGCGGTGCCACTTCTTTTTCAACAAAGTCTGCAGCTGTCTGCCCAATCATTAAATGCTCTTCTGTAAAATCTTCCGGTGTAAAAATATCCTCATATGAAAGATCTTCAATTAAAAAGCTTCCGCCTTTTACGATTTTTTTAGTTTCAGTCATAAAAATTCCTCCTAAATGATTTTTAGAGGGGGCTACACTCTCGAAACCCCCTTGACCGTATTACAATAATTCAAATACTCCGGCAGCACCCATACCGCCGCCGATACACATGGTTACAACACCAAATTGTTCGTTACGGCGCTTTAACTCATGTATCAGGCTCAATGTTAACTTCGCTCCTGTACACCCTAGCGGATGTCCAAGGGCAATTGCCCCGCCATTTACGTTTACTTTTTCTTCATCAAGTCCTAGTTCGCGGATTACTTGAAGAGATTGCGAAGCAAAGGCTTCGTTCAATTCGAATAGATTAATATCTGATAGCTCTAAGCCAGCTAACTTTAGGGCTTTAGGGATCGCTACAACAGGCCCGACACCCATAATTTCCGGCGGAACACCGCCTACGGCGAACGAACGGAATTTTGCTAATGGCTTAAGACCAAGCGCTTCTGCTTTCTCACGGTCCATTACCATAACAGCCGCTGCACCGTCACTTGTTTGTGAGGCATTGCCAGCAGTAACAGAACCTGTAACAGCAAATGCCGGGCGCAGCTTCGCAAGTGTTTCTAAATTTGTATCTGGACGAACACCTTCGTCTTGTGAAAATTGGATTGTCTTTTCAACCAGCTTATTGTCTTTTCCCACTGAGCGAATAGTGACATCCACTGGTACGATTTCATCAACGAATTTTCCTTCTGCAATGGCTTTGGCTGCACGCTGATGACTTCTAACCGCAAAGGCGTCTTGATCCTCGCGTGTAATTCCATACTTTTGTGCTACCTGTTCAGCCGTATGACCCATTCCCATATAGTACTGAGGAGCTGTTTCCGCCAGTTTGATATTTGGACGAACAACATGACCCATCATTGGAATCATACTCATCGATTCCGCTCCGCCAGCGATGGCTGTGTCGGTGTGGCCAAGCATTATTCCCTGTGCTGCATAGGCAATTGCCTGTAATCCTGAAGAACAGAAACGATTCACTGTAATGGCAGGAACTGTGTAAGGAAGTCCTGCCAAGGCCCCGATATTGCGGGCCATGTTATTTCCTTGCTCTGCTTCAGGCATCGCACAGCCAATAATTAAATCATCTATATTGCCTTCATAATTTCCGGCACGCTTTAAGGTTTCTTTAACAACTAACGCTCCCAAATCATCAGGACGAACTTGGGCAAGTGTTCCTTTCTTTGACTTACCGACCGGTGTCCTTGCTCCGGCAACGATTACCGCTTCTCTCATGGAAGTTCCCTCACTTTCTCTCAATCTATTAGTTTAGTTGCGTAATGGTTTTCCCTTCACAAGCATATGCTGCATGCGCTGCTGTGTTTTTGGTTCTCTGATTAAGCTTAAGAAAGCTTTTCTTTCTAAATCTAATAGATATTGCTCATCGACTTCTGTTCCGAATGGCACTTTGCCTCCGGCGATGACATAAGCAATCTTCTTGGCAATTTTTAGATCATGCTCGGAAATAAAGCCGGATAAACGCATGGCTTCAGCACCAAGCAGAAGTGTCGCATAACCGGTTTCACCGACGACTGGAACCTTGCGGCGCACCTTTGGCTTATAGCCTTTTTCATGTAATGCCAATACGGCTTGTTTTGCATCATATAGCAGATGGTCACCATTGAAGCTGATTCCATCAGCAAAGTTTAAGAAATTATTATCGCGTGCCTCTTCTGCGGAAGTAGATACTTTCGCGGTCGCGATGCTTTCAAAAACTTTATTGGCCACGTTTTGCAGGTCGAATTGTACTCCATTTGGCAGGCTTTCTAAGTGCTTAATATAAAGCTCCTTGTTACCGCCTCCGCCTGGAAGCAAGCCTACTCCAACCTCAACAAGTCCCATATACGTTTCAGAGGATGCTTGAATGTGCGCTGCAGGCAGGCAAACCTCTGCACCTCCGCCTAACGTCATGCCAAATGGTGCCGCAACCACCGGCTTAGAGCTGTATTTTACTTTTAAAAGTCCGTTATGAAGATGTCGCACGACCATATCCAGCTCCAGAATATTGTCATCCTGGGCTTCCATCAGCATCATTGCTAGGTTGGCACCGACACAGAAATTCTTTCCTTGGTTCCCGATGACAAGACCTTTGTAATTTTTCTCGACTTCATCGACAGCGAAATTAATCATTTGTACGATATCAAGTCCTATTGCATTATTTGGTGAATGGAATTCAAGTAGAGCAACTCCATCTCCAATATCAATTAAGCTCGCGCCGCCATTCTTTTTAATAACACCTTTTTGCTTTTTAATTTTCATAAGGTCGATCGCCTTCGGATTAAACTCCACTGATTGGTATTCACCTTTGTGATAGAAGTAAAGCTCGCCGTTTTCTTCTTTATAGAAGGAGGTATGACCCTTTTCTAGCATTTCGGTAACCCATGCTGGAACTTCAATGCCTTCTTCTTTCATCTTTTGAACAGATTTTTCGACGCCAATTGCATCCCAGTTTTCAAAAGGGCCCTTTTCCCAGCCGAAGCCCCATTTCATCGCACGGTCAATGGCTACGATATCATCGGCGATTTCCCCTAAGAGCTGTGCTGAGTATATTAATGAATGTTTAGTTGTATTCCATAAAAATTGGCCGGCACGATCATTGGCGTAAACAAGCGCTTTCAATTTATTCGCTGTGCCTTTTTCCTGCTTTGAAAGCTCTACGGATGGTGTAGAAAGCTTTTTGCGTGGACCGTACTCCAGCGTATTTGGATCCAATTCTAAGATTTCTTTGCCTTTTTTCAAATAGAATCCTTGTCCGGATTTGCTTCCAAGCCAGCCTTTTTCAACCATCGCTTTCATAAAAGCAGGTACTTCAAAAACTTCCTTTTCTTCCCCCTGGACACTATCGTAGACATTGTTTGCTACATGATAGAAGGTATCTAGTCCGACTACATCAAGGGTGCGGAAGGTAGCACTTTTCGCACGTCCAATTAATGGTCCAGTGATAGAATCGATTTCTCCGACACTATAGCCGCCCTTTAACATTTCTCTAACTGTAATAAGGAGACCGTACGTACCGATGCGGTTGCCGATAAAGTTAGGCGTATCTTTGGCCACTACTACACCTTTTCCTAAAACATCCTCACCAAAGGTTTTCATGAATGAGAGGACTTCTGTATCTGTGAATTGCGTTGGGATAATTTCTAACAATTTTAAATAACGAGGCGGGTTAAAGAAGTGTGTTCCAAGGAAGTGTTTCTTAAAATCGTCGGAACGTCCTTCAACCATTGCTTCCACTGAAATACCGGAAGTGTTTGAGCTTACGATACTGCCAGGCTTACGGAATTGGTCTACTTGCTCAAAAACCTGTTTTTTCACATTCAAGTTTTCAACAACCACTTCGATTACCCAGTCAACGTCTTTCAATTTGACTAAATCGTCTTCAAGGTTTCCTGCTTCAATAAGAGTTAGATTCTTTTTAGCAGTCAGCGGTGCAGGTTTTTGCTTCAATAATTTTTGAATGTTTGCTGCCGCGATACGATTACGTACCTGCTGGTCAGCTAAAGTTAATCCCTTTGCTGCTTCATCTTTCGTTAGTTCACGTGGGACGATATCCAATAATAGGGTTGGTATTCCTATGTTTGCAAGATGCGCCGCAATTCCTGATCCCATAACTCCAGATCCTAAGACGGCTGCTTTTTTAATAAGTTGGTTCAACATTGTCTCCCCCTTCAACATTTTGAATGAATACTCATTCATTTTTTTCTCAAAAAAAATCACATTTGAATTAGTTCTGTTATTATTTAATATAAAAGATTTTGAAAATTTGTGCAATCCATAAACGTGGAAAATTTAATTTTTTTTGAAAAATAAATTTTTTCAACACTTTTGATAAATTTTACTGTGAGGGGAAATCTATTTTTGAGGTGATTTTCCATGGCAAAAATGAAGAAAAATCCTTCCAAAGCAGGTGTCAGTGCAGCCAGCGTAAAAGGCAATGGCGGACCAGGCAATGAGGATCCAGGCTTCAACAAAACCAATAGCCAGAATAACCAATATAAACGGTAATTAGAAAAGCGAAAGCGCCTTGCCCAGGGGCGACAAGCATAAGACGAGCCGGCGGGAAGTTTGCTTTTTAACCTTCACGGCGGATCGGCTGTAGACCAGCGAGCCCCTAGGCGCTGTAGCTAGACAAAAACAGGCTGAACCACTCAGCCTGTTTTCATTTCTCTGCAGAATTCCGGTGCTCCTCATTCATCTTTTTAATCTCATTAATAATTTGCTTCATTTCTTCCTTTGCTTCCGGGTACAATTCATTCCAGTGCTTGGCCAAAGCTGGCATCGATTTGGCGATGTGAGTGTACAGCGCCCAAGCCTTCACCTTTTCTTTCGTCTCTTCAGCCGCTTCCCCTACTAATAATTCACTATATTTCTCAAGCAAGGCTTCGAATTGTTGAACAAATACTTTCTCCATCCTGACACCTTCCATCTTTGGTGATTTGCAAACATGGACATGTTTTGCAGCGTTTGCCAGCTGCTAATTGATAAGAGAAACAACAGGTTTTCCTCATTCTTACATTATCGATTTTTTCGGCATAGTATTTTTGCAAAGGATTTCCTTTATAGCGTCCAAACAAGGCGCCTTCTGCTTCAAAGATTAAATAGCGGAAATCGCTTTGTACACTGCTATTTTTACTGTCCTTTAGCTCTGATTCGTAAAGCCAAAATATGTAAACAGCAATATTTTCCCACAAGATTAACTTAGAAATTCCAAAAGTTTTTTCTAATTTATCAATGATTGGGAAAATATTTTTGGCAAATAGCTCGTTTATTATGTCCTTTCGCCACTCCGCGCGGGCGTTCCCATTCCAATCCTGTTCCTTTTCATCCATTAATAAAAAGGAAGGAAGCCAATCGTTTCCCTTTTCAGGCGACTCCATTTCTATATTACTCAATGAGACATTGATTTTTTTATTCCACACTGACATCGCATAAAGGGAGAGGACGGCCACAAAAGCATATCTTTTAATAAAAATGGAGGCTGCAGCTTTTTCATTCGGTGCACCGATAGAATCGGCTAAGTTAGCGATGAACAGCTTTAAATATTGTTCCTCCAATAAATCAGCGACATTAAATGAATTTTTTAAATTAGCTGCCAGTCTATATTTTTGGAGACCGGTCTTTGTCAGAAGTTTAGCCATTGATCGCTACCGCCTTCTCTAGAATGCATCTTCCCTTCCCATAAGGAATGCAAAGAGGTGTGCCGAATAATGGATCTGTCGTTACCTCACAATCCATATCAAAAACATTTTTTACAAGACTGCAATTGATGACATGCTCTGGTTTTCCTTGTGCGTAAACTTCTTGATCTTTAATTGCAACAATGTTATGGGCATAACGGCAGGCGAGGTTGAGGTCATGCAGGACCATAACAACGGTCCGATTCTTCATTTCGTTTAATTCAAATAGTAAATCGAGAATTTCGATTTGATGGGTCATATCCAAGTAAGTCGTTGGCTCATCCAATAAAATAATATCGGTATCTTGAGCCAAAGTCATTGCAATCCAGGCGCGCTGCCTTTGACCTCCGGATAGAGAGTCTACAGGTCTTTCTTTCAAATGCTCTAATCGAGTAGCCTTCAAGGCGTCGTTTACTTTTTTCTCATCTTCTTCTGACCATTGCTTTAACCAGGATTGATGCGGATATCGTCCCTGCTTGACGAGCTGGAGGACCGTTAAGCCTTCAGGTGCTGTAGGTGACTGTGGCAAAATGGCCATTTTTTTCGCAATGTCTTTTGTGGAAAGTTTGGCAATCGCCTTCCCTTCCAGCAAAACTGCCCCTGACTTTGGCTTCAGCAGCCGGGCGATTGAACGAAGCAGCGTTGATTTCCCGCAGCCGTTTGCTCCGATAAAAACGGTTATTTCACCCTTTGGAATTTGCAGATTCAGCTCATTAATAATCAGCGTTTCCCCATAAGAAAGTGATAATTCTTTCGTTTCAATCGCATTCATCATCTCTGACAGCTCCTTTACTTGTCTAGCTTTAGGCGCCATCGGTTCGGGTCATAAGCCAATCGTCAAGAAGGTTAAAAAACAACCTTCATGCCGGCTCGTCTTATGCCTGTCACCGATAGGCAGGCGCCTTCCGCTTTTCTAGGCATTTCTAGTTTTAAATAGTAAGTATATAAAATAAGGTGCACCTATTCCGGCGGTGAAAACTCCAGCCGGTACTTCTAATGGTGAAAACATTGTCCGTCCGATTAAATCAGCAATCATTACCAGGATTCCTCCGAGAAGGGCTGAGGTTGGAAGCTGCGCCCCAAAGGAGGATCCAACTAATCTCCGTGCCATATGAGGTGCCATTAGTCCGACAAAACCGATGCCGCCAGCAAAGGCAACCGAACTTCCAATTAAGGCAGTGCTGATCATCAGGAGTAAAAATCGCTGTTTTTGGACCTTGCCGCCCAAACCAGTTGCCACCTCGTCGCCTAGCTCTTGGATATTGATCGTTCTTGCGGCTGCAAAGGCTATAATCAGGAAGACTACAGTCCAAGGTACGAGTGTTGCAACGTTTTTCCAATTCGAGCCGTAAACCGTTCCAGTAATCCAAATGTTTGCCTGGCTTGCCTGATAAATCGGCCCCATTACCATCGTTAAGGTCGTTAACGCTTGTGTTAACGTTGAGATTCCAATTCCAATCAGCACCAGTCTGATTGGAGAAACCCCATTTTTCCAAGCTAGCAAATAAACCAAGAAGGCAACAGCGCCAGCCCCAATAAAGGCAGCTAAAGGCAGCCAGGCAATGCTGACGGTAAGGGAATGATTTTTATCGCTAAAGAGTGCGAGGAAACTTACTACGGCAAATGCTGCCCCGCCAGTAATCCCGAGCACATCCGGGGAGGCGAGCGGATTGCGGATCATCCCTTGTAAAATGCTTCCGGCTACCGCTAACGAGATGCCTACCATTAGCGCAATAATAATCCTTGGCAGGCGAAAGGATTGAATGACGAGCGTTTCCATTTCTGGTCCCGCACCGAATAATACCTTTACAACGGTAAGCGGATTAATCTTCATTTCTCCAGCGCCGGTACTGATGATAAAAACAGCAGCGGTAATGATGAAAAGTACAAGAAAAATGATGGCTGCTTTTCGATCCAGTAAAAAGGACATTCGATTATTAAAAAAGCGGAAGTTTTTATATTTACTCATCGTGCATTGAACCCCCTTCTCGCGATGTAAATGAAGAATGGAGTTCCGATAATGGCCGTCATGACTCCGACAGGAACCTCGGACGGCATTAAAATATATCGTGCAGCAATATCTGCAGCTAGCAATAGAATCGCGCCCAAAATTCCGGCAAATGGAATCACCCAGCGATGATTAATGCCAATAATTGATCTGGTAATATGGGGAACCACAATTCCGACAAAGCCAATCGGCCCTGCCACAGCAACGGATCCGCCCGCTAATAAAATAACCAAGATACCAATTGCTATTTTTACAAAACCGGTATTTAACCCGAGTCCCTTCGCAACATCTTCCCCCATGGCGAGGATATTCATTTTTCCAGCAATCAATAACGAGCCCAGCCAGCCAATTCCAATGTATGGCAGCACGGAAGCCAGTGTTTCCAATTTTCGCCCTGAGACTGAGCCTGCCAGCCAAAACAGCACCTGATCAAGCATGGCTTCATCCAGAACTAAAATACCTTGTGTTAAGGAGGAGAACATTGCTGATATCGCCGCGCCTGCCAGGGTCAGCTTCATCGGTGTTAATCCTTCCCGGCCAAAGGAACCTATCGCATAAACGCTAATGGACGCTATGGCTGCCCCCAAAAAAGCAAGACCGCTGAAAGCTGTCAGACTGTTAACAGAAAATAAGGTCATAGCGACAACCACAGCAAAGCCGGCTCCGGCATTAATGCCAAAGATTCCAGGCGATGCCAAGGGATTTTTCGTTAATGTTTGCATGAGGACGCCTGCAATCGCAAGGCTTGCCCCGACGGCGGATGCAATTAATGCACGTGGAAGTCTTACCGTTTGAATAATAATATGTTCATTGGACCCATTGTTATGGGTAAAGGCGTCAACCGCTGTCCGCCAGCTTGTATCGGTATAGCCATATACGATACTTGCACAGATGAAAGCAAGCATCAGCAGGATGACGAACAATAATCCAATCCATTTTGAAAAAGTACTTTTTAACAACATTTCGGGTAAACCTTTCTATTAGGTTATTAATTTAAGTTTATCTCTAATTGATAATGATTGTCAATTAAATATGAGAATGATTTTCAATAAAGTTGTTGACAGATGGTTGTGGCACATTTTATGATAAGAATGTAGTTGAAAATGATTATCATTCACAGTTGACTAAGGGGGCTACATACTAATATGAAAAAAACGATACTTACCCTTTTTTCTGTCCTGGCTATTTTCCTATTAGCCGCTTGCGGAAGCACGGCCGAAAAAACGGACGAGAAGAAAGCAGAACCGAAAAAAACAGAGGAAAAACCATATACGGTTGAGCATGCAATGGGCTCGACAACGATTAAAGGCACTCCAAAAAGAGTGGTTATCTTAACAAATGAAGGAACCGAAGCATTGCTGGCACTAGGTGTGAAACCAGTTGGCGCGGTACAATCCTGGCTCGGTGATCCGTGGTACGACCATATTAAAAAGGATATGGACGGCGTTGAAGTTGTTGGGACAGAGAGTGAAGTCAATATTGAAAAAATCGCTACTTTAAAGCCTGATTTAATCATCGGCAACAAACTTCGTCTTGAAAAGGTATATGACCAGCTAAGTGCAATTGCCCCTACCGTTTTTTCCGAAACGCTTAGAGGCGATTGGAAGGAAAACTTTAAGCTGTACTCTAAGGCATTAAATCTTGAGGATAAAGGAAACCAAGTTCTAGCGGATTATGATAAGCATGTTGCTGAGGTAAAAGAAAAACTTGGCGATAAAGTAAATCAACAAATTTCTGTAGTCCGTTTTATGGCTGGAAAATCCCGCATTTATTACACTGATTCTTTTTCAGGTGTTATTTTTGATCAATTAGGCTTTAAGCGTGCAGCCCAGCAGGTAGCTCTATTTACTCCAGAAAATAAGCTTGGTAAGCTCGCGGTTGAGGTTGGCAAGGAAGTGATTCCTAAAATGGATGCGGATCAGCTATTCTACTTCACCTATGCGCCTAACGGTGATCAAAAAGCCTTGGATACTGCAAAAGAATGGACAAACGATCCGCTTTGGAAAAATTTAAACGCTGTTAAAAACGGAAATGTCCACGAGGTAAGTGATGCGATTTGGAACACTGCCGGCGGCGTGCTTGCAGCAAACCTTATGCTGGATGATCTTGAAAAGATTATGACAAAGTAAGAAAAATAGTTAGTAAAAAACCTTCCCATATGGAAAGAGCGAGGCTTGCCATGGCCTTGCTCTTTTTTGTTATGTTTTTCAGCAGAATGGAACCGGAATTCCGTCTGACTTGGTTTTTATTCCGCGAACTTTTGAATTAATTCCGCGAAAACCCCATTTTATTCCGCCAAACCCATTTGCAGCCACAAAAAAAAGAGCGAACACAGTCGCCCTTTTCAAAACAATATTATGCCGTTGTCGAAAACATATATTTTTTATAATGATATCGTATTGAGAAAATTAAGCCGAGCCCGAGCATGTTCCCCATTAAGGCACTGCCGCCGTAGCTGATGAACGGAAGCGGGATACCGGTGATTGGCAGTACACCAATCGTCATGCCGATATTTTGGAAAACGTGGAAGGTAATCATGCTGATGACACCGACACAAATATACGTGTAAAAATTATTCTTTGTTTCCATGCCAACCTTCGTAATATGGTAAATCAAAAGGAAAAACAAACTAATTAACACACTCGCTCCGATAAAGCCAAATTCCTCCCCAACAACGCTGAAGATAAAGTCGGTATGACTTTCCGGCAGGTAAACTTCTCGATTGCCGTAGCCTTTCCCGCCTGTTTGGCCTGAGCCAATGGCGAGCAGGGATTTTGTCAGCTGATAACCAGCGGAACTTTGAAAATTGTAAGGATCGAGCCAGGAATAAATCCTGCCAAATTGGTACTGCTTTACGCCAAGATATTTTTCCAAAATGTCCGGTTTCCAGACAACAAAATACAAAATCGTTGAAGCTATTACGGTACCAGATGAAAAAATTGGTACAAGCAGCTTCCAAGTGATGCCTGAGATAAAAATCATTCCTACTAATATCGCAATAAACACAAGCGATGTTCCTAAGTCCGGCTGTTGCATCACTAACATCAAAGGCACCATTGTCACAATGCCAAGCTTTATTAATAGCCAAAAATCAGTTTGAATCGTCTTGTTCCCCTGATTTTTTTGATGGTGATCATCGATGACACGTGAAAGAGTTAAGATAATAAATATTTTAACAAACTCCGAGGGCTGCAAAGAACCCATGGCCGGAACGATAAACCAGCTCTTCGCTCCATTAATCACCGGAGCAATGCTTGGTGGTGCGACAATTAAAAAACCCAGAAGAAATAGTCCAAAACCATAGGCATACCAGGTCAGTTTTCGAAGCTGGTCGGAATCCAGCGTCATCACCGCAGCGATGATCCCGCCGCCGACGGCGTACCATACCATCTGCTTAATTAAAAAATTCTCTTTGTATTGTCCGCTCGCTTGGGCGCTATAAATAGAAATACAGCTTGCCAAAAACAATAATAAAAGAATAAAAACAAGATTATAATCAAGTTTTGAAGTTGTGTTTTTATTGGAAGTCACGAGTAAGTCTCCACCTTAATAAGAACTTGTACATTCCTCCATTATATTTTTTTCAAGCTTAAATCACAACTTCTAACCATTGAATGGATTTATTTACAAAAATAAATTCGTTTCAACTCTTCAGCCATCCACTCTAAATTATTCGGCACCTGCGGCAGGCCATATCCAATAAACAATGGCGTCGTCACAAAACGCGGAACCACCTTGGCGTAAATTTTTCCATCAAGATGATGAAAAAACACATTATAGCTGCTGGCCTTAAAGGGAAAATGGTTGAGAATATAATGAACCGCGCTTTGCAAATACTCCGCAAATCTTTCCTGATAACACGAATCCGCCATTTCGATATTAAATTCATAAAAACCGACGCGGGGTTGCGTGGACAGAATCAGCCTGGCCCCTTCCCCTTCATCAATCATAATCCCTTGAAACATCTCATGACTTGCTTTTTCTTTATAATCCAGATCATGGAGTCCAATGATTTGCATATGGGGATGAGCGATCGTGCCGCCGGATAAAGGACCATGATTTTTGAAAAAAATAACCGAACGATATTCTCCGGTTTCCTCCATCTCTAACCAATGCTTGATGCCGAACTTTATCAATCTATGTAAATGCTCTTTGGAATAGGTTGATAATTCAGCATGGCAATCGTCTGTTTCAATTAACACTGTTTGATAGGCATTTTCTAAAACGGGATATTTATTTTTCAATAGAATGATTGGGCCGTCCACTGCAATCAGGCCGGTCAGCTGGTCCCTGTCACAAAAAGGGCAGGCCTGCGCTTTGTTGCGGATACTTTCAGGCTTTTTGACACCGATTGAAGTATTAAAATGCAGATGTTTATTTTCCAAACGTGTATCTCCTCTCGGAAGGGCTTTACTCCTATTTTATGGGATAAGACAAACAAATTGCACATATTTTGATTGTGTTTTTAATTGACCATCTTGGCAAATTAATCCTAAAATAGAAGAGAATTTCAATAACTAGTCGGACATATCTTTTAATAGTACAAGTTATTTTTAGAATGTGAGGGAATATATGTTAACAAAATTAGAAGCGCTGATACTTGGAATTATCCAGGGGTTAACAGAATTTTTGCCAATCAGTAGTACAGGACATCTCTATTTAGGAAGAAATTTATTTGGCTTACAGGAAGCAGGTCTTTTGCTCGATACGATGCTTCATGTCGGCACCTTGCTTGCTGTCTTTATTTTTTATAAGGATGAATTTATTAAAATCATCAAAAAACCGTTCAGCAAACTAACGTTTTTGCTTATTGTCGGAACGATTCCTGCCGTTATCTTTGGACTTGCTTTTAAGGATTTTATTGATGAAATCTCGAAAACAGGAGTGACGATTGGCTGGGAATTTTTAATTACTGGTATTTTCCTATGGCTCGCTGATTCAGTGAAAAATGGCCATAAAAAAATGGACGACATCAGCTATAAGGATGCATTGATCATTGGAACTTTTCAGGCGGTTGCGATTATGCCTGCGATATCTCGTTCGGGGATGACAATCGTTGCAGCCTTGTGGCGAAAATTGGACCGAGAAACAGCCGCCTATTTCTCCTTCCTATTATCAACACCAGCCATCGCAGGAGCCATTGTCTTGCAAACAAAGGATCTGCTCGGCGGTGCAGGGGAAGAAATCTCATTATCTGCCCTGCTTGTTGGGATTATCTCTTCTGCCCTCTTCGGCTATGTTGCGGTTAGATGGATGATTGGCTACTTAAAGAAGCATTCCTTAAAGCCATTTGCTATCTATGTTTGGGCTTTGGGATTAATTGTTCTATTTTTCCAATTCACGGGTAAGTTCTAATAAAATAATGCGACTCCCAGAGCCGCATTTTTTTATTGTTTAACGTGCAGTTCAGCCATTTTTCTGGCGGCTTCTGCTGCTTGTTCTTTAGCTTTTGCCATAATCTCAGGAACTTTTTTTGGAAAATGATCCATCCCTTCTGCAATGACCGTATCCAAGCTCTCAAAGCCTAGGAATTCGAATACCTTTTTTAAGTAACGATCGCCCATTTCAAATTCCACCATCGGTCCAGTAGAGTAAATGCCGCCGCGTGTTTGAATATGGATGGCCTTTCTTCCTGTGAGAAGCCCTTTTGCCCCGTGATCTGTGTAGGTGAAAGTTTTTCCAGCGATAAATAAACAATCCATAAATGCCTTGACAATCGCCGGTGCTCCGAAGTTCCAAATCGGAGTCACAAACACATAATAATCCGCCTCAATAAATCGGTCAGCCAGGGCGTGCATTTTTTCGATTTTCGTCCGTTCCGCTTCCGATAGCTGTTCTTTTGTATAGCCCATAAAAGATAATTTCGCCCGTGCATATAACAAATCCATATCAATAACAGGGATGTCCATATCATATAAATGCCAGCGTTCAATTTCCACATCAGGCTGTGCCTTTTTGAATTCTTCTAAAAATACTTCCCCAATCTGCATTCCTTTAGAAAGTTTTATATCAATTTTCGGATTTGCCGTAATATATAAAAGCTTTTCCATTCGCTCCCATCCTCCAGCCACAATTTTAATTTCTACTACTATACTACAACAAACTTCTTTGCTCACAATTGAACAATAAGTGAAGTTTGTGAATTTTATATGAATCTCATCCCAACTACTTTGGGTGATCTCCCCCCTGTTGATTGGAGCGGAAATCAACAGGCCAGTTTGCAGAGACAACCACTTCATAAAAAATTGCGGAGAAAAATTACTTTTCTCGACAATCTGTGCAGTTCCATTTGGGACTGCTCTTTTTATTTGCTTTAAAAAATTGGGGAGAATAAAATAAGTTTGAGTTACATAAAGGGGGAGTTTTTTTGAAATATGCAATCATTACGGGAGCATCAAAGGGATTAGGAGAGGCTATTGCCAAACGGCTGATTCAGGAACAAATCGCGGTTGTTTCTGTTTCGCGCTCTGAAAATAAGGAAATTAAAAAGCTGGCATTGGAAAAAGGTCTTTTCTATCAGCATTATTCTTGTAACCTTGCATTAGAAGAAGAAGTCCAAGAAGTATTTATGGAAATTGCCCATTGTATTTTTCAAAAGAATCCAACAGAAATCTTTGTTTTTAACAATGCAGGTGTAATTGAGCCCATCCATACGGTTGGCCACCTCAATCAAGCGCCAGTCATTCGGAACATTCAAATCAACTTGATTGCCCCTATTCTGATTACGAATTTGTTTTTAAGTAAAGCGCAGCTTACGGAAACGCTAGTCCAAATCATCAATGTAACTTCCGGTGCCGCAGTCAGATTGATTGAAGGCTGGAGTGTGTATGGCAGTTCCAAAGCAGGGCTGAATATGTTCACACAAACGGCTGCCCTGGAACAAGCGGAATTAAATTCGAATCATAAAATTATCGCCTTTAGCCCTGGGATGATGGAAACGAAAATGCAGGAAACCATTCGTGCATCTACTAAGGATGCATTTAGGGACCTTGAGCAATTTAAAGACTATAAAGAAAAGAACCTGTTATTAAAACCCGCTATTGTAGCAAATGCTTTAATTGAATTCATTCTTAGCGGAAATGTCGAAAGCGGAAAAGTATATCATATCAAGGATTTATTAAAATAGGACACTGCCACTGCAACGGCCTATTCTTCTTGCGGAAACCAAAGGATTATGCTCGTTCCTTTATTTAATTTGCTTTTTACTTTAATGACTCCTTTATGGGCATCCATTAAAGCTTTAACAATTGATAAACCAATTCCTACTCCGCCCGTTTTCCGATCACGTGATTTATCGCCGCGATAAAAGCGCTCGAAAATATGAGGGATATCGTCTTCGGCCATACCTGAACCCTCATCTTGTATTTTAAAACCAACAAAGCCTTCCATTTCGGTTTCGACGGAGATGGTGACATTTTTTCCTTCCGGCGTATATTTTAAGGCATTGTTGAGGACGTTAGAAAGAATTTGCATCAAGCGGTCCTTGTCTGCTTCGAACAATTCCTCTTGGCCATGTTCTTCAATATGAAGCTGGACTCCCTTTTCTTTAAACAAGGGCATAAACATTTCCCATAACGCTGCCAGCACACTGCCAGCATCTAATTCTATTTGATCAAGCCTGATTTGCGGATTTTCAGCTGCGAGCAATTTTTCTAGTTCATTCACAAGTCTTACTAAGCGCATCAGTTCTTCATGACTGGTCGCAAGGCGCTCACGTGTCGGCTCCCAGATTCCGTCCTGAAAAGCCTCAATTTGACTTCTTAAGGTAGCGAGCGGTGTACGCAATTCATGAGCAAGATCACCAGTAAACTGCTTCCGTAGCATCTCTTCCTTAGCCAAAGACTCAGCCAAATTATTGAACGATATCGCGATTTGCTTTACCTCTGCGGGTAAACCTAATAAGGGAATGCGAATGTTCAAGTTATGCTGCTGCAATTCCCCCGCTGCAAATGAAAGCTTCTTTAAGCCTGAGGTTAATTTTTTTGAAAAAAGCATGCTGAAGATAATCGCGAGAATGATTGTTAAACAGACGGCTGCCAGAATGTATAATTGAATCGTTTGGATAAAGGTATATTCATCGTCAATAAGGCCTTCCGGGTAGATGGCAACCAGCTTGCCGATAATGGCATTGTCGACTTTCAGGGTATAGGTTTTGGAGTGCCACTCCTCTCCGTCCGGCGTCGGTTCTGT
The DNA here is from genome assembly GCF_050468025.1 of Neobacillus sp. NRS-1170. NCBI lineage: Bacteria > Bacillati > Bacillota > Bacilli > Caryophanales > Bacillaceae > Neobacillus > Neobacillus sp. NRS-1170. The sequence goes on from NZ_JBITPF010000030.1 coordinate 68,588, forward strand.
TAAACCTAAGCTATTCAGCATGCCGCGAATGTTCGAAGAATCCATTTGCAACTGCCCAAAACGGTCATACAATTGAAAATAAAGCTGATCGGTCATCGCATTCTCGTGTAAGAGTCCAAAGACCGGATTGCTTGTAAAATGGCCATTTTTGCGATAATCCTTCTCAATTTCCGTGATAATTCTATCAATCTTTTTTTCGCGGTTTCGGTCTAAATAGCTGTGAAAGCTTTCTTCAAAACCATATTGGATAAAAAAGCTGACGATTAAGATCCCGATCATCGAGATGAGTACTAGGTAAAAAAGAATTTTAGACCGGAGTGTTTGCAACATCGAGCACACCTCCAAATTTATAGCCCATGCCAAAGACCGTTACGATAAAATCTGGCTGCCTTGAATCTAGTTCAATTTTTTTACGAAGATTTTTAATATGAGTGTCGACGCTGCGCTCGTAGCCCTCATAATATATGCCTTCATCCTGGATTTTTTCTAATAAGTCCATTCTGCTGTATACTCGTCCTGGGTTCACCGCCATATTGGTTAGTAGTTTATATTCAATCTTCGTTAGGGTTACATATTGTCCATTTACGGTTACTTCTTTTTTATCCAGGTCAATCGCTAGTTTTTTCCCATTGAATTCAAGAGGCTCTACTTTTTCTGTCTTTTTCGCACGTCTTAAAATGGCTTGAACACGAACGACGACTTCCCTTGGGCTGAATGGTTTTGTTAAATAGTCGTCTGCACCTATTACAATCCCGTTAATGCGGTCATCCTCGGCCGATTTGGCGGTCAGCATAAGAATCGGTACATCGGAATCTTTTCTAACGAGACGGCATACCTCTTCACCGGAAATGTCAGGAAGCATTAAATCTAGTATGATTAAATCAGGTTTGATAGTTTTGACTTTTTTTAAGGCGTCGATGCCATTATCGGCACTATGTATTTCATAGCCTTCTCTTTCTAGGTAAGCTTCGAGAACTTCTATGATTCTACGTTCATCGTCGACTAATAATATTCTCATTATTATCACTCCCCATATCTTAACTATATCATCATAGGTCTGTGATTTTTGTAACTTCACAAATTCACCACAAGTTCTTCATAACATCTTCAATTTTTCCCGCTAAGATGTAAGTGTAGTGAAGGAAGAGGAGATTCATTGAGGACCCCCAGTTTTTAATGATCCCCTCTTTGATGGAGTAATTTGTTGAAAAACTCTTACTCATCCCAAATTTAACCTCTCTTTTTATATATCAGGGTGTCCCGGCTGCGGGATGCCCCATTTTTTTGAATTTAAGAAAATGGTTACAAATTGAGGGTTTTTCATGACTAAACATGTAGTATTCTTAGGTTATGAGGAGATGTTTTCCATGAATAAAATTTCTTTTAAAATAGGATTGCTTTTCTTTGTCGCTATTTTTCTATTAGAAAGTATTTCGATGTTTTTCTTACACGATAATATCATTCATTCCCGGGTTCATGATGAGTTGTCGGCTCTTCAAACTCGGGGCAATAATCATCGCGAAATTCTCGAGGCTTCCTTCCAAGAAGAAACAATCAGGCATATTGCGATGATGGAGGCGCGGACTGATACCCAGGTCATCCTTACAACACCAGATGATGGCATTTATATGTCGTCAAATAAAGTGACGAATGAAATGAAGAAAATCTTAAAGGGAACGCCAAGAAGTGTGCCTCACGATGGTTTAATCTTAGAAGATGACTGGAAGCACGCAACCTATATTGCCTCTATTAGCCCAGTAGTAATAGATAATAAGGTTAATGGTTATGTATATATGTTCCAAAGTACGCAAAAAATTAAGGATTTAATTTCTGGGTTAAACAGGCACTTTTTGCTTGCAGGTCTGCTTTCCCTTCTATTTATGATGATTATCATTGTCTTTTTGACAAGGGCTGTTACGGATCCACTTATTAAGATGAGTGATGCGACGAAGCGGATCAGTAAAGGGGATTTCTCCGTTTCCCTCCCAAAGCTTGGGAAGGACGAAATTGGCGAGCTCGGTGAATCGATAAAGGTTCTGGCCAGTGATTTAGAAGTATTAAAAAATGAACGAAATGAGTTTTTGGCGAGTATCTCACATGAACTGCGGACTCCGTTGACGTACATAAAGGGATATGCAGATATTGCTCGACGTGCCGATCCTGCTTCTCCGGATCGGGATAACTTTTTAGGGATTATTTTTGAAGAATCCGTTAAGCTATCAAAGCTCGTGAAGGAATTATTTGATTTAGCGAAAATGGATGAAAATAATTTCTCGATTGAAAAAGAAGAGGTGCATTTACTTCCATATTTTCAGAGCATTATTGAAAAAGTTTTGCCTGCGCTTAAAGAAAATCAAATGGAACTTGTCTTGTCGTGTCAGTCTGAGCTCTCCGGAGTAATTGATCCGATTCGATTTGAGCAGGTTATTCTCAATCTGCTGGATAATGCGCGGAAATATTCGGAGCCGAATACCAAAATCATTGTTGGTGCAGATACAGTCGATGGCAAGCTTCAAGTAATCGTTCATGATGAAGGAAAGGGTATTCCTGAAATGGATTTGGCTCGCATTTTTGAGCGGTTCTATCGAGTGGATAAATCTCGTACTAGGGCTCTCGGTGGTACTGGCCTTGGGCTTTCTATTGTGAAACAGCTAGTGGAGGCCCATGGAGGAACAATTGAAGTCTTCAGTAGTTTGGGTGTGGGAACGACATTTAAGATTATCCTATGAAGAAGGGAGGCTGATTTACCTTAACGAGGAATTTTGGTCTTCTTCGGGCAATGAAATGACGTTTCATTTACCTTAACAATGAAATTTCGGCTTCTTCGGGCAATGAAATGGCGTTTCATTTACCTTGACAATGAAATTCCGGCTTCCTCGGGCAATGAAAAGGCGTTTCATTTACCTTAACAATGAATTTCCGGCTTTCTCGGGCAATGAAATGACCTTTCATTTACGTTAACAATGAATTTCCGGCTTTCTCGGGCAATGAAGACATCTAGAAAAAGACATCAGGCAAGCCTGATGTCTTTTATAATCTTTTATTTGTGGATCCAAACTGCACCAGCAGTGTTGTCTTTTGCTTCGCCGACAACTTGAACCTTAATTGGATACTGTGAAGGAACTTTAACTCCGGCATCAGGAATCACATTGTTAATGTATGACTTAGTAGAATCAAATTCAGTAACGCCTGGAAGGCCTTTGTAATCATAGATTCCGCGAGTTGGTGAATCCGCATACCATGCAGGTGACTTGTCTAATGAGAAGGCAGCATCTGCAACTTGGTAGCGAGTTGTTTGCGCGATGGAGTCTACACCGTTTAATTTAAATACAAGCGCTTCAGGGTGAGAGTCGACTACACTTAGGAAGCCTTCACCTGGGTGAACGCCGCCCGAGTTATCAGTGAATGTATCATCTCCATACCAAACTACTAAACCAGTATTATATTTTGAACCGCGAGAGAATTGTAGCGCTGTATCAGAACCAGCGTAGTTTCTCCACTCTAGGTAGTAGTAATGTGGCTTTTGAATCCAGCCATCAGATACTTCGAAACCATCTAGAGTTACTTTAGGCGTACCTTCTGCATCATCAGAGAATTTAACTTGTCCATCTACTGTTAATGAAAGGTTGTCAATTGCGAAACCATTTGGAGCAAGACCGCCGTCTGTAACATAATTAAATACTAGTTTTACTTTCTTACCAGAGAATTGGCTTAAATCAATGGACTTATCTTCCCACTTGCCTTGAGAAGTTTCATATCCGCTGCCAGCAGTGTTATCGTTACCAATGACGTCAAGTGATACAGGATCTTTAACACCTTCAACTACAGCATCTACATATAGATAGTCATAATCGAACTCAACTTGGTAAAATTGCTTGTAATCAAATTGTGCATTTGTAGCACCAGTTAGATCAAATACTGGAGTTTCTAGTACAGTATTTAGGTCATCACCTTTAGTACTATAATAGTATTTTGTGCCAAATTCAGGTGCTATGCCAGGAACTTTCTTGGCAGGAAGATTTACTTTCACGATACCTGGGTTATTGGATTTTGTAACACTCTGATCGATAACAGTAGAAAGACCATTTTTATCGATATCCTCGTAGTTTACTTCCGAAATATTGGCCCATTTGCCGCCGATTGTTTTTTGATAGAATTCCTTGACTTGTGGTGAAAAGCTTGGCGGCTGCGTACCAGCAATATCGCCGCTCCAGCTTCCGCCGCTCATGATTGACCATTGAGCAACTGAATCGCCATTGCCTGTATATTGAGTGTCATACTCATCCGGAGCGCCTAAGTCATGGCCAAATTCGTGTGCAAATACGCCGACTGCTCCGTCTTCTGGCTCGATTGTGTAGTCATATGCAGCCATTTTACCGCCCCAGTAATTTACAGCCGCTGTAGTGTCCGCTACTGGATAAACACCATTTAATGTCCAACGGTGTGACCAGATCGCATCATCTCCAACTACTCCGCCGCCAGCTTCCTGGCCGACACCTGCATGAAGAACCATTAAGTGGTCAACTAGACCGTCTGGCTCATTTCGATTTCCATCACCATCTAGATCATATTGGTCGAATTTATCATAATCTGCTAAATTAATTCCAGACGCCACAGCTGCATTAAGTGCATCCTTTACAAGGCCGCGAGCCCCCTTTGTTCCAGGAGCATTATCATGGCCGCCCTCTGGATTGTCACCGCCATACTCAGCAGCATTTCCCGGTACTGTCAGCCAATCGGACACCGTACCGTCAACAGTGTAACTTCCTCCTGATTGCTCTTCATAATATTGTTTGAACGTTTTAATCTTTTCTCCATTGAAAAGAGTGAAATCCTGATCGCCAAACAGCATTTTTTCATAATGCTCTTTGTTGAAGTCATTTGCGTACATATAGCCTGGTTCTTGTTTTACAGTATTGTGCTTTAAGTCAGCATATTCAACTAAAAGTACTAGTACTTTGTCTTCACGGACAGTTCCGTTATAGGCTGATTGTTTAGCAGAATCAACTTTAACTTCGCCCGTCGGCTTTCCTTTTTTGAAATTTTCATGGTCTTTATCAAGTTGCTGCGCAAGCTTGTCCTTCTGCTTGGTTACGAAATCTTTTGCTTTTTTATCAAAAGCTAACTGCTCTTGTGTAAGAGCTTTATCCGTTTTGCCGGGCTTTTCACCCTTCTTCTTTTCTATGTAAGCTTTAACAGCTTTTTCTACCTCTTCCTTGCTGGCATTTTTTGAAATGAGTCCTCTTTGCTGCAATGCCTTTGCAAGCCTGTCCTGATCCACCACATTCAAATCGATTGGTGCAGATTCTGCAGTTGATACAGTTTTGGCTAAAACGGGAGATGCTTTTGTACCAGCGACCGTACCGGCGAATAATGTCGTCGCTACTAATGTCGAAGCTGCGATGCTAGAAAAAACTTTCAAGCCACTTTTCTTTCTCATATATGTAACCTCCTAATATATTAGACTCATCATCTATTTTTTTTGAGTCTGACTTGAATTCTAGCAGTTGGAAATAATATTGTAAATATTTCAAAAATAGGGATAATTCAATCTCCTTTAGGATATTAGCAATATAAAGTAATCATTTAATTTTTAAAATATAGGTAAATAATACTAAAATAATTCAAAACATCAGGTGCATTGAACTAAAAACTAGGTTTTAGTATAGGTAAAATATTCCTTCGTGTTCCGAAATTTTAATTCTATTTACCTATGAATTTTTTTGAAAAAATAACAAAAAAATCCTTATCACAGTGGATAAGGATTTTTGTTGGTTATGCGTCTTTTTTCTTGATTTCATCAGTCAGTTCATCGATGCTTTTCCGGACGTTCCCTTTTCCGGAGTAGTTTTCAATCAGTTCTTTTACATCAATACCGCTTGATGCCTTTAATGACTCTTGCAGGCTTGCCATCAGGTTGGTCGCATAGCTGGTGATTTTGCCCGCGCCGCCGTCCGTGCCGGAACCGCCGCCAGTGTCAACAACAGTAATTTTATCAATATTGGATAACGGGCTTGCCACTTGTTTCGCGTATTCAGGCAGCATTTTGATGACCATGTCGAGGATCGCTGCTTGACCAAATTGCTCGAAGGCTTCAGCGATTTTTTCCTTCGCTTCTGCTTCGGCCAAACCTTTTAAGCGGATAATCTCTGCTTCGGTTGAACCCTGTGCCTTTTGAGCCTCAGCCTTCGCTAAACCATCCAGTCGGATTCGCTCAGCTTCCGCTTTTGCCATCGCTTCTATGCGATATTTATTTGCTTCTGCTTCAGCGATTTCCCTGGCTTTGTTTGCGGCCGCAGATTGCTCAACGGAATAGCGGTCAGCATCAGCCTTTTTCTTAACTTCGGAATCGTACTGGCGCTCGCGGCGCAGAATTTCCTTTTCTTCCAATTCAATTTGCTTTTGTCTCTCGATGATCTTGATTTGCATTTCCTGTTCGGTGACATCCTGCTTCGCTCTTGCACTTTCTAGGTCGTACGCCTGGTCAGCACGGGCCTTAGCAATATCCTGCTCGCGGCGGAATTCTGCAATTTTCAGCTGATTGATTTTTTCAGCTTCAGCAATTTCCGTTGCCCGCTCCAATTCATTACGCTTCGCTTCTTTCGCCGCTTCCGCTTTTTTAATGCGAGTTTCTTTCTCTGCTTCTGCGGTGGCGATATCGGCATCCCGCTTCACCTGGGCAATCCGCGGCTTACCGAGCGACTCCAGGTAGCCATTTTTGTCACGAACGTCCTTGATCGTAAAAGAGACAATGATCAGGCCCATTTTTGCCAGGTCCTGAGAGGCAACACGTTGGACCTCCTGGGAAAATTTATCGCGATTTTTATAGATTTCTTCCACTGTCATGGAGCCGAGAATCGAACGGAGATGGCCCTCTAAAACTTCTCTAGCTTCATTTTCACGGTCTTCCTTCGGCTTGCCGAGAAACTGCTCAGCAGCTGTCGCAATCTCACTGATCGAACCGCCGATTTTAATTATGGCAACACCGTCAGCCATGACTGGTACCCCCTGCTCGGTATATACCTCAGGTGTGGTAACTTCTAGTTTACTAGATAACAAACTTAGTGGCTTTGCCTGTTGGAAGACTGGTAAAATAAAGCTGCCTCCGCCTCGGATGATTTTTACTTTATTGCCCGATTCGTCCACGTGAACATTCCCGCTTCCAAGAAAGCTTCCTGTTACGATTAGTGCCTCATCTGGCCCCGCAGTTCGGTACTTTGTAATAAAGACACCGATTAACGCTAGGAAAATAAGGACAACAATTCCTACAATAATCCATACAAATCCGAATTCCATATTGAATGACCCCCTATATAAAGCTTACTAATTGATGATGAACAGTTACTTCCAATACGCCATTTTTGACCTGAACAACGAGTACCTGTGTGCCATTTGGAATGGAGTCACCGTCAAAGCTTGATGCTGGTTTTGCAATTCTTCCACTTGTGCTGTCAATCATCACCTCACCGAATCCATCTGAAGGAATCGTGGTGATAACTGTTCCAATTCTGCCGCGAAGATCTGATTCTTTGTACACTAATGACTCCTCCGCAGATGATAACGGAACAAGCACAAACACATTTAATAAGATAACGGCAATAAAAGCGAAGACTGCAGAAATCCCTAAGATAAGCAGATAATGTAGTGACGAAAGCCTTTCCAATAAGTAACCGCTTGCAGAAAGAATGGTTACGAAGGCAAAAATCAAGACTGGGTTGAAAAAATGCAGTCCCCCGTCACCTGCTCCATGAAAATGAAATACATCGGCAAACAAAACATACAAAACCGTTAAGACACCAGAAATGATTAACCCATATAAATAAATCATTTCTAATGAAATGCCAAAAAATTCCATACGCACCAATCCTTATCGTTCATTTTTAAAAATTCATCCCACTCATAAACCACTCCTCATCCATCAGCATCAATCCCTTCTTATGTATATACCTTTAATACGGGTAGCAAATGGAAAAGTTTCACATTTCCAGAAATATTTCTCGTTTTTAATCAATTTCTATACCGATTCAGATTCTCCTGCACTAATAATGAGGATATTCTATGAACGAACTGCAAAATTATTTGGACTTTGGACATTTTTTGGAAAAACAAAATAAAAAAGTGCCATGGCACCCACGCCACAACACCTTATTGAATCATATTCAGGAACTTTCTTGTTCGTTCTTCCTTTGGATTTGTAAAGATTTCTTCTGGCTTGTTTCGTTCGACAATGACGCCACCGTCCATAAAAATAACCTCATCGGCCACATCACGGGCAAAACGCATTTCATGGGTGACAACAATCATTGTCATGCCCTCACCAGCAAGATCCTTCATAACCTTCAAAACCTCTCCTACCAACTCAGGGTCTAAGGCAGATGTTGGCTCATCAAACAGCATGACCTTTGGTTCCATTGCCAATGCCCTGGCAATACCAACACGCTGCTGCTGTCCCCCGGAAAGCTGCGCAGGGTAATAATCAATTTTATCACCAAGACCGACTTTTTCGAGCAGAGACTGTGCTTTTTTTCGAGCGGCCTCTTTGCTCTCCCCCTTTACGATCACCGGTCCTTCCATTACATTCTCAAGAGCGGTTTTATGAGGAAACAGATTGTAATTTTGAAAAACCATTCCAGTCAAGCGGCGGAACGAGGCAATATTTTTTTTCGAAACGGCCTTTGAAAAATCAAGCTGCTGGCCTTCAATGGAAATGACACCCTTTGTAGGTGTTTCCAACACATTGAGGCAGCGAAGCATGGTTGTCTTACCAGATCCGGAAGGTCCAATGACTACGACCACTTTTCCTTTTTCAACATTAAGATCAATTCCCTTTAAGACTTCCAATTGCCCGAATTGCTTGTATAAACCATTAATTGAAATCATGATAAAACTCCCTCATTAAGACACATAACGGTCCATTCTTTTTTCCATAAATCCTTGAATAATGGAAAGAAAAAAGCATATGACCCAATAGATGAGTGCGGCTTCGGAATAGACCAATAAGAATTCATAGTTAGCTGCCGTAATTTCCTGGGCACGCCGAAACAACTCTGTTACAAGTACAACCGACGCGAGCGAGGTATCTTTAACAAGACTTATAAACGAATTTGATAATGGCGGAATGGATACCTTTGCCGCTTGCGGCAAGATGATTCTTTTTAAAGCCTGTGTATAGGTCATCCCAATTGAGTAGCCGGCTTCCCATTGTCCCTTCGGAATGGAAAGAATTGCTGCTCGGATAATTTCCGATGCATAAGCACCCACACTTAAGGAAAAACCAATCACGGCAGAAATAAACGGATCAAGAATAATTCCGATATTTGGAAGCCCATAAAAAATAATAAATAATTGGACCAATAATGGCGTTCCCCGGATAGCAGAAACATACACTCTTGCAATGATTTGAAAAATTTTAACAGAAGATATTCGGGCCAATGCTGTTAAAATGGCTAAAATGATACCGACGATAAACGAGACAATCGTTAAAGGAATGGTATTCATAATAGCACCCTCCAGCAGCGGCTGGAGGGAGTTTTTTGCAATCTCAATTAATTTAGCAGTTCTTTCAGGATCAGCAAAAATACTATTTAAGTACATCTTCACCAAACCATTTCTCAGAGATTTTTTTGTAGGTGCCGTCATCAATCATGTCTTTTAACGCTTTGTTCACTGCATCCACTAGTGTATTGCTATTTTTTCTAAACATAAAGCCGCTTTGTGATGCGTCTTCTGCAGTTGCGACAACCTTTATTGGTGCATCTGGTTTATGCTTCATATAGTCTAAATAGGCAATATTATCATTGATTGTAACATCGACACGCTTTTGCCCTAAAAGCTCGACAGACTGCTGGAAGCCCTCAACTCCGACAAGGGTAGCGCCATTCTTTTTCGCCATATCACCGTAATTGCTTGTTAGCGATTGAGCGGCTTTTAATCCTTTAATATCCTCGAATGCTTTTACTTTATCGTTATCCTTCGATGTAATTAAGACAGCTTTTGAAGTGATATACCCATTGGAGAAATCATACTTTTCCTGACGGTCTGGTCGAATACCAACCTGGTTGGCAATCATATCAAAACGCTTGGCATCAAGTCCGGCAAACATAGCATCCCATTGTGTTTCCTTAAATTCAGCCTTCACACCTAAACGCTTGGCCACTTCTTCAGCTAGTTCAACGTCAAAGCCAGTTAATTTACCACTTTCATCATGGTACGTGAATGGAGAATATGTACCTTCCGTACCGATTAAGATTTTGCCATCATCTTTTACCTTCTTTAATAAATCTTCAGTTTCTTTTGTTTCTGTTTTCTTGTTCTCATCAGCGGCATTGTTTTTATCACTAGTGCCGCAAGCTGACAAAATAAACATAAAGCTTAGTAAGAGTGCAAAAAGCACAGATAATTTCTTCTTCATAAAATGAAACCCCCTAATTCTGATTGTTTTGCTAGGATTTAATAATCATAATACAAGCCTAAATTTCTGTCAAAGAAAAAGTGTGAAAATAGTCGAATTTATTTTACCCTGATGAAGAAAAAACATGTAAAAATACCTACCAGAGATTCTCTGGTAGGCTATCAGGTACTAGGCAGCTTTTGATACAACCTTTTTAACAGCTCGTTTCTTTTTCATAAGTGGTCCATAAAACAGGATTCCGCTTGCTAACAAGAGCATTCCAAACATAAAGGTTTTAAGGTCAGCAGTCCCTGCGATAATGACCCAAATCGAGTAGACGGTTGACAGAAAGGCAATAATTCCATCGGTTATTCTCGCTTTGTTTCCTTCGTAGGTTTCGCCCGTAATAACCAGCTTCAGCTGGTAAACAGATGAGATGAAGTATGGCACTAAATAAGCTAACGTTGCAATAACAATGACAAAGTCAAAAGCACCAGAAATAGATTTAGAAATCGTTGAGAAAATAAATAACTGTCCTAACCCATTTGTAACTAGAAGAGAAAATAATGGCAAGCCCTTTTTATTTTCTTTTAAGAAAGAAGGCAGGAATAATCCTTGCTTTGCCGCCTGGTATGGCACTTCGGAACTTAACATTACCCAGCCGATGGTTGAGCCAAATAAACTAATTAAGCCAATGCCCGCTAACACTTTGCCGCCAATAGGTCCTAAGATTGTTTGAATCGCATCAATCAATGGTTTGTCAGAGTGGATTAGGGTGTTCTGATCTAACATTCCCATTACCAGTGTACTGATTCCCATATAAATGGCTAAGGCTATGAATAAGCCTAAGATTGTAGCACGCTTAACATCCGTTTGCTTTTTCGCACGTGAAGCAAAAACAACTGCCGATTCTACCCCGATGAATGCCCATAATGTGTTTACTGCCGCGTTGTTTACCTGAGATAGTAAGCCTAGGGCATGTCCGGCTTCATCCATTCTTGTTGCCATCATTGGCAGCATATTGCTTTTTTCGAAGGCAAACAATCCAACAATGATAAAGACGAAAAAGCCGGCGACTTTTGCAGCAGTTGCTGCGAAGTTTAATTTCCCTGCGCTTTCCATGCCGCGTAAAATAATGAAGTGTGTTCCCCATAACAGGATGGTACAAACGATAAAGGTTAAACCATTACCAACTTTCAAGGTAAAACTGCCGATAGAAAACCATTTTGCCCCGCTTGTAAGAATCGGGAAAAGTGTTGATAAATAACCGGCAAACGTTGTAATGATGGCTACGTTTCCCGCAAGGTTCCCAATCCAATAGCCCCAAGAAGACATAAAGCCGGAAAGGGTTGATGCATTAGAGCCTGGCTTAAAAAGCTCTTTCGCATAAATTTGCGGTCCGCCGTTCAGGTTCGGCTTGCGAATCGCCAGATTTCCAAAAACAAGGGCTGTCATTAAAACCCCAAAACCTGTTAATAGCCACGCTGAAATAACTCCTGCAGGATTTGCTGCTTCTGATAATGATCTTGGCAGCATGAAAATTCCCGAACCAACCATATTTCCAACGACAAGCGCCGTCAATACCCAAAAACCAAGTTTATTTGATTTACCCATGGTGTGAACTCCTCTCGATGTTGACTGCTTTTATTTTAGTAAAATAATTTTTTCGATTTATTATGTTACTAGAATAAGCCCGTCCGCATTCTATGTCAATGGAAAATTTTATTGCGATAAAGCATTAGTGAGCTAAAATAATTTTCCAAAAAAAGAGACTGCTGATTAGGCAATCTCTCATGATGCTTTATTTCCACCAATCATCAAACATACTAACTGGCGGTCTCCGCTTATGTTCTGTCATAAGGTAACGCTTTTCAACTTTGTCTGCCACTTCTGGGGAAACCGGCTTTCCTTCAAGGTAATCATCCAGCTCATCGTATGTAATACCAAGTTCTGTTTCATCGGCCTGTCCGGGCTTTTGGTCAAGCAGATCGGCGGTTGGAACCTTTAAATACAGGCGTTCATCAGCTCCAAGCTCTTTAAGGAGTGCCTTCCCCTGCCGTTTTGTTAAGCCGGTCAGCGGAAGAATATCGGTCCCGCCATCGCCATACTTTGTAAAGAATCCCGTAACGGCTTCGGCTGCATGGTCTGTCCCAATGACAAGCATCCCTTCCATTCCGCCAATGGCATACTGTGCAATCATCCTCATGCGAGCCTTAATATTTCCTTTTTGATAATCACTTATAGCTTCCCCTTCATAATTGGTATTATATTCGTTCTGCACTTCATCCACAGGGGATTTGATATTAAATACCGTTTCGTGGTCAGCTTTAATAAAGTCTAAGGAACGTCTTGCATCTTCCTCATCCTGCTGAACTCCATATGGAAGGCGAATGGCAATGAAGAAAGCCTCGGTTCCTTCGTTCCTCAGTTCTTCCACTGCTAGCTGTGCCAGGCGCCCTGCAAGGGTGGAATCCTGTCCGCCGCTAATTCCCAGCACATATCCCTTCGCTTTCGTTTTTCGCAAATAGTTTTTTAAGAAATCGATTCGCTTTCGAATTTCTTCCTTTGGTTGAATGAATGAAGAAACATTTAGTTCCTTCATGATTTGTGATTGGATACTCATCCTCGGGTCCCCCTTAGCTAACCTTTGATATATGTAATGTACCACAATTGCATCTTTTTCACTAAAATCTAATGCAATATAAGTGGAAAATTTTATCGGTTTATGGGTAAAGTAATTTTAGAAATGTATGGGAGGGATTTAGATGGAAGCAAAGACGTGCAATGAATCGAGAGTGGTACGAACGAGCAGGATATTCCCGAATGATGTTAATAACCATAATACCTTATTTGGCGGGAAGCTGATGAGTGATGTCGATATGCTGGCATCCATTACGGCTACCAGGCATTCACGGAAGGAATGTGTCACTGCTTCAACGGACTCCGTAGATTTTTTAAGCCCAATCACCCCGCATGACTCCGTTTGTTTTGAATCCTTTGTTACGTGGACCGGCACCTCATCAATGGAGGTTTTTGTAAAAATTACAGCTGAAAACTTATTAACTGGAGATAGAAAAATTGCTGCCACTGCCTTTTTAACATTTGTGGCTCTAGATGACAATGGGAAACCATCAGCGGTACCAGGTATTATTCCTGAAACCGAAGAGGAAAAAAAGCTTTTTGAAACGGGAAAAGAACGGGCCGAAGAGCGAAAAAAGCATCGCAAAAGCAGTAAGGAGCTCGCTAGTTACTTTACAACCAGTAAACCTTGGGAATAACAAAAGGTTCGCCGCGATGGCGAACCTTTTTACAGTCTCTGCAAGGTTTTTCGATCTACAGCCTGGGGTGCCTGCTGTGCCCAGCCGCGTTCCACCAAGATATTAAACCCCTTTTCAGCATATAACATTATTTCGAGCATAAATTTTTGATATTGTACAGCCAAATCTGTTCTCATTGATAATGATAAGGCATGGCCAAGAAGTGTGATATCGATGGCATTCAACGAATGAAACAGCATAACGACAAGCTTATCCGAAAAAGGAGAAAACGTTGCATCTGTTACCTCCATAGTTAATGGAACATTACCAAGCAGCTCCTCCTTCATTAAAATGTCATTAAATATCCGGATTTGTTTTTCGGAAATGGCCTTTCCTTCTTTAATGTAGGAATGGATTTCTTTGTCCTTGACCACCTGCAGTAGTCCCATGCAAAGTAAAATCGAAAAATAATTCCGTTCTATATTAAAAAAAATCTCCGTGAGTTCAATGGAATTTAACGGTCTTTTCTCTCCAAAACCCTTAATATAAGATTTCTTTTTTATGTATTCCACATGCTTTGGATATGGGATCATCGGCGGCCGGTCGTAGATGCCCTTTGAAAGCATTAAGGTTGTGGATGTTTGATACAAATAAGAAGCTTGGTTAATCATGTTCACAAAAAACTCCATCACATCTTTTCTGGCCACATTCGCGGTAATAAAGCTCGTGTTTATCATTCCTAAGCGGCTCACCGAAAAGACAAAGCTGAGGGCAAACATGTCATAGAATACAGGTGGTGCAGTTAAATCTATATCATTTTCCGAGAACCCATCAGGAATTGGTATTTCTTCATTTTTAAAAATGAAGGCGATTTGTTGTACATGACTTTCAGAAATCTCTAAAGACTGTTGCAATAGGCTTTTAATTTCTTCATCATGATTATGATAAATAAAATATTTTATTAAGCAAATACTCATACTTTCCTGAAGATAGGTGGCCCATAGCCCACCGATTTCAGCACTAGATAATCTCGCAGTATGTGCAGCCATGAACTTTCACTTCCTAAAATACACTTTATGAATAGATTCCCTATTCCTGTTTGGATTTATTCAAGTTCAAAAAACGAACTACACTCTTATTCTGTTGTCGGTTCGCTGCGATTTTTCCAACTCATGATTCCATCTTCTTCATCAATCTCTATTGTTACATCGACAACGCCTTTTTCCGCCATGATTTTTTCTTCTAAACGATCTTTTATATCATCAGCGGCTGCCACCGTTAATTTAGGGTCAACCTCGATTTCCAATTCAACATGCAAATCCTCCCCTTCTTTAATGACGGTAAGCCCTTGGATATCCTTCACATCGGGATCTGCCATGACCAGTTCCCCAATTTTGTTCTCCATTTCTTCATCAGCCTGGCCAATTACACCTGCCGCATTATCTAAAAAGACTTTCCCCACCACGAAGAACATCATCACCCCAATAATCATCGAGGCTATGCCTTCAGCGCGATGGAAGGTCGTGAAATGAGCAATTAGCACTGCGATGATGGCTAACAAACCGCCCAATGTGGCAACTAAGTCTTCCATAAAAACAAGCTTTGTTGCTGGCTTCGCACGGCCCAAATTGGCAAAACTTTTTGCAAACACGCTCGCTCCGGTTGCTTCTACCTCAATTTCATGCAATATTTCTTTCATCGCTTTAAACAGGACAAAGGTTTCAAGCAGGGTAGCGACCGCAAGTACGAGTAAATTAATGATGAAACCGCCGGATTCCGTTGGATGGACAACATGGTGATAGCCTTCGACTATCGTTTCAAACGCCATAATACCAACGATTAACACGGCACCTAGGAGAACGAGGTTCACCAAACGGCCAAATCCATTAGGATATTTTTCAGTAGGGGCCTTTTTACTTAAAGCAGAACCTACAAATACAAAGAATTGGTTAGCAGCATCACCAAGGCTGTGCATCGTTTCAGCGAACATCGCGACATTGCCTGTGTACATGTAGGCTGCACCCTTTATTATCGAAATGATCGTATTAATAATCGCAGCGAGCATCGCCGATTTATTTCCACGCTTTAATAACTGAAAAATTTCTCCCATCGTATCCTCTTTTCTTTATTAATTTTAAATTGGTTGTTCTTAATATTTTCTAAAACACACGGATTCATGTTTGTACATTTATTTTTGCAATCAAAAAAGAAGGTCCATATAGGACCTTTCTAATTTAATGGGAGTCTTCAATTTATGTATTCTGCAGTACCATATTTAAGCGGTTGGTTCGTTCAATTTTTTCTTCCTCTGATGCTAAATCATATTTTTTCAACAAATGGAAGACCTCGTTCAGGATTGCTTGAGTATGCTCCTTGGCAAAAAACTCTTCAAACAACGGCTTCATTTCTTCCGGCAAAAATACTGCTTGTGATTCGTATTTATTTTTTACATCTTCTTGAGAATGATCCAGCTTACATTCGCCCATTAGAAACACTCCTTGGATTTGATATTTCTAGTTTATCCCAAACAAAAAAGCCCATCAACTGGGCTTTTTTGTTTCGGTCACTTCTAAAACATCTAAGAGGAAGACGAAGACAGGAATTCCGATAATCAATCCCCAAACTCCAAAAAAGTGTTCGGAGAAAATTAACACAATAAATGTATAGAATACAGGTAGATTGGTTTTGGAACTCATCAAATTTGGATTGAGGATATAAGCCTCGATACCATGAATGATCGCAATCGCAATCCCGACATACAGCACCTTCATTAATCCGCCAATACTATATGCGATGATCACCAGCGGGATCAAGGAAATGATAACCCCGGCAACGGGAATCAGCCCCAACAGGAAAATCATAATGGATAAACCGCCTAATTGCGGAAAATCGAGCAGCCATAAGGAAATGGTTGTTAGAATACAGTTAACAACCGCAATAATCAACTGTGCTTCAATGACTTTCCCGAAGGTTGCCACAAATTTACGGGCAAAAAATTCAACTTCCTCGTAAATAGAGGCAATTTTGCTTTTCTTAAATTTCTTCGTAAACTCAATTAAACGTGGTTTTTCTAATAAGAAAAACAGACTAAGTAAAAGAGCTAAAAGGATTTGCAAACCGATTTTACTAATATCGGTAAAATATTTAAATATAAAGGTAAAGCCCTGCTCAAGGTAACTTGAAATTTGAATTTCTTCAATTCGTCTTACTACATAGTTCAGCACCATGTTGTCATGCTTCGATGTGTAGAATACCGTCAGCTGTTTGATTAGGGCCCTAATTTCACCTGCAATCATTGGGAGATACATAACCAAGCCATAAGAAAGCAAGCCGACTATACACGCATACGAAATAACAACAATCAACTTTCGATTAAGAGGAATTTTTTGTTCAATGAATTGAACGAGCCGATCCATTAAAAAAGCAAATATAAACGTCAGCAAAATTAAATTAATCATGCTTTTCATCGCATAAATGATGATCGCAATGATGATAAATATCGATATTCGTTTGAAGCTGCTGCTCTGCAAAAGTTTATTGATCATAGGCAATTATCGAACCCCATTATTTTTACTATCAATCCTGTGATTAACTATAAGTATTATATCAAAAACTAACGTATTTTGTCCTTTTAGGAAGTTATTTGTATGATTAAAATTGGACAGGTGGTGTCGTGGCATCGATGGCTTTCCCTTCAAAGCCTTGTTTGCTTAAATAGTCAAGCAGTGCCGGCAAATGGGCCAGTGTTTCTTTTCTTTCATGTAAAAGAATGACAAGCGGTCCATTATTATTTGATTTCCTTTTAATCTGCTCGATGACATTGGGAACGTACCGTGCGTCTTTATAATACCAATCCTTACTGTCAATATTCCAATCCCACATGATATACCCCTGGTCCTTCACTGCTTTTTTATATTCGTCTGTCATATTTGGGGCACTGCCGTAAGGAGTTCTCATGATATGGGAATCAATTCCGGATACTGTTTTCAATGTATTCCGATTTTGATTTAATTCACTTAATACCGAATGGGCCGATGCATAAAATATTTTCACATTGTGGGATACACTATGCAGGCCTACTGTTTCTCCGTTCTGTACCATTAATTTAACGGAATTTGGATATCGGCGGATATTCCCGTCTATCATAAAAAAAGTTGCCTTGAAATGATATTTTTCTAGAAGTGTAATAATCTCACCGGAAAAGGGGGCTGGACCATCATCAAATGTTAAATAAACCGTCTTTTTAGAGCCTGAACTAGCGCTTGTGGGTGGTGTGTTTGTTTGATTAGACTGAGGTGTGTTTGTTTCCTGTTTCGGTGGTTGTGAAGTACCCGTTTCCTTTGTTGGAGGCTGTGCCGCTATAGTTTCTGCGGGAGTTTGTACTGGCTTTTGTTCTGACTTTTGTTCTTGCTTTTGTTCTTGCTTTTGTTCTTGCTTTTGTTCTTGATTATTTTTCCGTATGGCATCTTGCTGCTGTTTTCGAATCCATTCTTTTTCAAGCTTTGCATCCATCGTGTTCTGGGCCGCCATTTTTGGATCTGGATGCTGTTCAGCCTGATTCATATGCTCATTTTTTTGAAGATTAATAGGTTTACTTGACGCTTTGGCCTGAAAATAATTGCTGACAAATACCCCTGCAAACAAGAACCCAATCGCAATAATGACAACTAATGACCCCTTCGTCCAACCGCGCTTTCGATTCCCCATTATTCATTCCCTCTTTGATGTTTATTTTTTCCTTCCCCATTATAGACGAAATTTCGTCTATAATGTTTCAAATCTATTAAAAATATGACAATTATTTTAAAATAATTGTGAGAATAGTAGAAATTTAGACAACGTCCTACAATATCTATCATACCTGAAAATGAATGAAATAGGTGGAAAATTAATCAGAAATTTCCAAAATGTAGACATGCAAGTTCCGATAACAGCTGACATAGATATCAATGATTGGCCTATGAAAGGGATATTGTGGAGGTGATTATGTGTCAGGTGGGCTAAAAGCTCTGCTTTACATCGTATCATTTTTTATTCCTGTCGTTGGAATTATCATAGGGATTGTTTGGATGACTGATCATGATCCAGAAAAGAAATCGGTTGGGAAAACCTGTATAATCCTTGGGCTTATCATGATTGTTTTAAGTTTTATATTCTGGTTTGCTCTGTTCGCCTTGTCAGTTGGACCGGTTATTACGTCAGGTTATTAATTATCCTTTTACATTGAAAAGAACCCAATTCATTTTAAAGAATTGGGTTCTTTGACGTTACTACATATCCTTTTTTAGGCTGTGTTAAAAATCATTATTGATTTTTTACCCCTGTTGATTGGAGTGGAAGGCGCAATACTCCTCGAAAATGCTATCGCATTTCCTTCATGCGTGTGCGGATTCGAGGATGCAGTTCAATGTCCTGCGGGAGTACGGGACAGGGGAGACCCCACAAAAGCATTTTCCATTTACCTTTATTATACTAAACCCTTAAATTCGTAGAGTATTACCCTTTACTTCCAGTAGTTTCCTAATAAAAAAGACCATTCTATTTGGACTTAACCCCGTCA